>SLPT01000099.1 GCA_007131845.1 Desulfobacteraceae bacterium
CGGTTTATTCCGATATCGATACGTTTGGCGATTTGGTTGAGTTTGCAGGCAATGTCTCCAACAATCCGGAGGCCGCTTCCAACACCATGGCCTATATTACAGAAAACGCCCTGCTGACGGGGCTTCTTAAAAACGCCGGGAATAAAGCGGTCCCGCAAAACGGCAATACACAATGAGACCGGTGCTTTCCGTCATTATTCCGGTGCTCCGCGAAGGGGCCGTCATCAACGATGTCATCTCTCACCTGAAAACGCTCGAAGAGGAGCTTCCGACGGAGGTGATCGTGGCGGACGGCGCTCCGGCGGGCGATACGCTGTCGGCCATTGCCGGCGAAGGGGTTAAAAAAATCCGCTGCGCACCGGGCAGGGGAGCGCAGATGAATGCCGGAGCGGCCGAGGCTTCGGGCGAAATCCTGCTGTTTCTCCATGCCGATACGAAGCTTCCTGCCTGCGCGGGACGTCGGATCGCGGCCCTGTGCGATGATCCGGCCATTGCCGGCGGGGCATTTGATCTGTTGATCGACTCGCCGCGCCCTGTATTCCGGGTCATCGAAAAAGCGGCGTCCCTGCGGTCGCGCGCAACCAGAATCCCGTACGGAGACCAGGCCGTTTTTATCAAGGCCGGTGTTTTTCATTCCATCGGCGGATTTCGACCGCTTGCCATCATGGAGGACATCGACCTGATGCAGCGCCTGAAGCGCCGGGGATACCGCCTCCGCTTCGCCGATGCCGCAGTGCGGACCTCGCCCCGCCGCTGGGAAAAAGAAGGCGTTTTGTATACGACGCTTCGCAACTGGCTTCTTTCCACGTTTTTTTATCTCGGCGCCTCCCCGGATCGGCTGAAACGTTATTACCGCTGATGGGGATATGATTCGGCGTTTTGCTGAACGAAAAACCCCGGGCCGGAGGTATCCGGTCCGGGGTTTCCAATGCAGAGTCAAGCGCATTATTCAGCCAGCTTGAATTTTTCCTTGTCTTTTTCCGTTAGATCGTCGGCGCGTTTAAGGGTCCAGTGTCCCACCCATTTTTTGAAAACAGCAAGATTTTTTTCCCGTTCTTCATCGGTCCTGCCCAGGTAGTCATACATGTTTCCGGGGTTTCCGTCCGCCGTGTTGCTGCCGTCGTCAAGCCGCCGCATGAGCGCTCCGGTTTCTTCGCCCTTGACGAATTCGACGGTTTCGGCGTAGGTGCTCATGCGAGGCCCCTGGCTGCGGGCTTCATAAGTTTCCTTGTCTGCGTCGAATTCCTCCAGGGATGGCGCGTTGTCTCCATGGCACATGAAGCATTGATTTTCCATAATGGGCCGAACATCATCCTGATAGCTGGTTTTGCTATGCGATCCCGCGTACACCACCGTGCCTGCAAGTGCCAGGATGCACATCCCCAACAGTGCTCGTTTCATAGACCCTCCTGTTATTTTTGTTTGTTTGGATTGACGGCTTTGTTTTGGTCATCTCAATCAAAGAGTAAGCATATTCCTGAAATTGTTCAAACGCATCCCTGCTGGTTGAGGGTTTGGGTGTGCTCCTTGCGAAGCGCCGATAAGCATCATGCAAAATATTTGAGCGGAGCCGGAGGCGAACCGAGTTTCCAGGCTGCATTGATGCAAGCCAAGGAGATATTCAAAGTCCTCACAGTTGCCTTTGTGGTAGTCCCTGCCCCTGACGGAATTGACCTTTACGCATGCGCCTGTCTACGGGATCTGCCGTCTTTGCCGGGCCGGACTGTCTAAAAAAATGTCTAAAGAATCCTTTCCTGCCGGCCGATATAAATAATTTCGGAAATGTGCATCGCAACGCTGAATTCAAGTGCATGAAAGGATGGAAAATGGAAATCTTTGGGGAAATCCTGGTCAGGCTGCTGGTCTATTGTGCTGCGGCCGCTGTCATTGGCGGCGTCCTGCGGATTATATTCGGAAAAACTCTGCTGGTCAGAATTTATTTCTGGCTGATCCCCGGCGTCATGCTCACCGTAGTGGCGGGATACATTGCGGGACGCGCTGTTGATCTGGATTTGTCCTGGGCCAATTTTACAACCCCAATCGGCGTTTTAATCCTGACGGGCAACTTCATCATAATGGGGAAAGTGCTCATGGGGCGCCTTCAGACAATGTCCGACGAGCTCGGGGGTGTGGCCGTTGAGATGGACTCATCGGCCCGATCCGTTGCCGAATCGGGCAGCGCCATTGCCGATAACGCATCCGCACAGGCCGCTGCTATTGAGGAGACCGCCTCTTCGCTGGAAGAAATGTCCGCCCGCACAAAGGGGAATGCTGAAAATGCCGGCCAGGCGAAAAATCTGACAGCGGAAGCAAAAACCATCGTGGGCCGGGTCGATAGCCATATGGCCGACATGGCCGGCGCGGTGCAGGAGGTCTCGAAGACCAGCGAGGAGATCGGCAAGATCGTCAAGACGATTGACGAGATCGCCTTTCAGACCAATCTCCTGGCGTTGAATGCCGCCGTGGAGGCCGCGCGGGCAGGGGAGGCCGGCGCGGGGTTTGCAGTGGTTGCCGGCGAGGTTCGCGAACTGGCCCGTCGATCCGCCGAGGCGGCAAAAAATACCACTGAACTGATCGAAAACACCATTGGCGTGGTGCAGAAAAACAGCGATCTGACGCAGGAGACCCGGAAATCATTTGACCAGAACGTGGAAATCGTCGATAAAATCGACACGCTGGTCGACGAGATCGCTGCGGCATCCCGGGAGCAGGCAGAAGGAATCGAAGAGATCAACCGGGCCATGTCGGATATGGACCGCATCACGCAGCAAAATGCCGCGGCATCGGAAGAGTCGGCCGGCGCATCCCGCGAGATGGGCAGTTATGTGTTGAATGCCAGAAAGATCGTCCGGGACCTGAATCTTTTTATACAGGGGGAAGAAACCGGCAGCACGACCGATGCCGGCTGTCCGCTTTCGGATTCGGCCCTGCCGGTTCCGGAAACATCCGATGCCATGCGGCTTCCGGGCGGTGCGGCATAAGAATGCGCCAGGCGTAGGACACGTTAACCAGCATCCGGTGGTCCGCATTTCCGAGAAGATGAATTCCAGGGCCCGTCAAGCGCCGCTTCCGCCAGAATTGTCGGGTGCAAAGAACAAATCCCAGAACGGATCAACTTCAGGGGGACGAAGCGGTATTGTTCTTCCGTTTCTGCGTACAGTGCTCCGGGAAAGCGTTTTATCGAAATAACCGAGTTCATAGCTTTCAATGCCTGCTTCGGTCCATGCTTTCCGGACCTGGGCCGCGTTTTCCGGCGGCACGGAAGCCAGCAGCGTACCCTCGCTGATGGCGCACCACGGGTCAAAGCCCAGAGCCCCGGCAACTTCTTCTATATCCTGTGGAACAACGATGTTGTCTATGTTTAGGTGCGCCGGGATGCCCGCAGCCTGGGCCATCTCGTCCACGCCGCCCAGAACGCCACCCTCGGTGGCGTCATGCATCGCATGAACGCCTGCTGCGGCAAATGCCAATCGTGCATCCTCCACCACTGAAATCTGCCGGACGCGGGCCAACGCCGTTTGCAGCGACGTTCGGGCAATCCGGTCTCCGATCCGGTCCTGGTAAAGAACGGTGAGCAGGGCCACGGCTTCGATGGCAGGACCCTTCGTCATCAGCAAAACGTCTCCGTCCCGGGCGCCTCCCGGCGAGATCCAGGCGGATTGATCCGCAATGCCCCACACCGTGACACCCCCTACAATCGGGACCGTGACGGCGTCATACCAGCCCGTATGACCCCCCGCAATGCAGATTCCCAGCTCCGATGCCGCCAGGGAGATGGATCCGATTATAGCTTCGGCGTCCTTTTCGGATGACGACGACGGAAGAAGCAGGGTGTAAGTCATAAACTGCGGGGCGATTCCGGTTACGGCCACGTCGCTGGCGCCGATATGCACGGTGAACCAGCCCATGATGTCCAGGGGTAGGCCGGGGGCCGGAAAGATGGGATCTTCGGCAATGGCCATTACCCTGCCGTCTTTCAGGTCGATGACCGCCGCGTCCAGGCCGGGCCCCGGGCCGACAAGGATCTGTTCCGAAAAAGCTCCGAATCGCGATCCGAGCAGGGCTTTCAGGCGATCCGGAGAGGGTTTTCCAACGCGGCGTTCATTCACGGGACACCTTCCTTCCGTGTATCGCCTCCACGTCTCGGACCTTCCCCCGAAGCCGTCCGGTCGCCCCTTCGCGGTCGTCGATGGCGATATGGGTTGAAACGCGCGGTGCGACGGTTTTCATGTAGCGGTGGCATTTCATGATCACTTCAATCACTTTTTCCTCGTCGCCCTCCACGGTTGTCTGCATCGCTCCCATTGCGTAATCCAGCCCGGACGCCTCGATAATGGGAACGAGTCCGGCAATTTTTTCCTTGAGTTCCGCGTCCGTTCCTATCGGTGCAATTGAAAAACTGGCAAGCATTTCTCCTCCTGCATAAGATGAGTTGATATTCAGGGATGTTTTCAGATGCTGTCAAGAGCCCGTCCCAGGTCCTCGCAGATATCCTCTGCCGCTTCGATGCCCACCGATAGCCGTACCAGGTCCGGCGTAATGGAAAGCTTGCGCCGGGTGGGTTCGTCAAAGGACAGATACTGGGAGGAACAGGGATGAATTACAAGGCTTTTGCAGTCTCCCAGGTTTGCAAGGTGATAAACGAGGGTAAGGGCCCGGATGAACCGGAAGCACGTTTCCTGATCTTTCAGGCCGAAGGCCAGCACCCCGCCGTACCCTTTTTCCCCGAACTGCTTCCGGCCGACGGTATGCGACGGATGGTCCGGGAGGCCGGGGTAGTTTATCCAGGACAGCTCGTCTCTTTCCGACAAATAGTATGCTACAGCCATGGCGTTGGACATATGGCGCTCCATGCGCAGAGCGAGCGTATCCAGACCGATCATGGTCAGGTATGCGTGCAGGGGCGCCTGGGTCGTTCCGAAGTTGATGTGGTGCTCCCGCCAGAGTTTGTCGCTGTAAGCCAGGGGGCCTTTCCGGTCGATGAAAGGCTTGAAGTCGGGGAACCGCTCTTCCGGCCAGTCGAAGTTTCCGCCGTCGATCACGGCACCGCCGGTTGCGGTGCCGTGCCCTGCAAGATATTTCGTGGTGGAATGGATGACGATGTCTGCGCCCAGCTCCAGCGGCCGGCAGAGATACGGCGTCGCCATGGTGTTGTCCACGATAAGCGGAATGTTGTTTCGGTGCGCGATCTCCGCGGCACGGGAAATATCCGGAATGTCCATTTTCGGGTTGCCGATGGTTTCCAGGTAGACAAAACGCGTTTTCGGGTTGATGGCCGCTTCTATCGCTTCCATGTCCGTGGATTCCACGAGGCGCGCAGAAATGCCGTATTTTTTGAATACATTGGCGAACAGGAGATAAGTGGACATGAAAAGGGAGTTTCCCGTCACAAACTCGTCGCCGGCCCGAAGCAGCGTAAGGCAGGCGTTGGTAATGGCCGCCATGCCGGATCCCGTTACAACCGCCTTCATGCCGCCTTCCAGCGCCGCCAGCTTTTCCTCCAGGATGCGGTTCGTGGGGTTCGTAAGCCGCATGTAGACGTGGTCGGTGTTTTTCCCGGCAAACGTGTCGCTGAGGTTTTCAGCACTCGGGTGGTAATGGCTTGCGGTCTGATAAATCGGCGGGAGGGTCGATCCCGCCCAGTCGCCCGGCGACTGGGCGGCATGGATGACCCGGGTATCAAACCGATAGGTATTTTTCTCATTCATGGGTGGTTTCTCCTATACTTTTGAATGCGGGGTCGGTGGAGGCAGGTCTTCTTGCGACTATGCGGTGATCTCCGGAACGCCTGCGGGCTACAACCGGGATGCCAGCACGATGCAGGATCTGCACAACGCCATTTTTTCCTTCCAGTCTTTCAGGGCAGAGCCTTCGCAGACGGTCCCGTTGATGAACCAGCACAGGTCGCCCGCATCAAACTCCCAGGCCGGGCAACACATCCTGTCTTCGGCGGGGCATTGTTTGATTTCCCAGCAGGGGACGGGTCTGCTTTTCTTCCGGTTCACCCGTGTTACCAGAAAAAGCAGCTGCCTTTCGGCATGAGCCGGAATTGATCGCCATCCCTGTTCATAGCTGTGTACCGCCTTCATGGATGTGCCGAGCAGCCGGGCCATCTGCTGCTGTGTTTTGTTGAGTTTTTTCCGGAAGGCTGAAAATTCCTTGCCGTCCATAAGCGCTCCTGGCACATCTTCTGGCCAAATTGATGGTTGATGATTGGACGTCTGGGGCAGAATGAAAATTATTTGGAATAGTACCACAATGTGGTATGACAATCAACAGAATTGTATGAAATAATGCCAGCATCGTTTTTCGCCGGGCAGTGAGCGGCAGTCAGACAGGTCTAATCGGTACGCGCTTTGATCCGGTCTTTCTGGTCCAGCACCCGCGGCCGCCAGGTGTCATCGGTGCGGAGGTGGATGAACGCCAGCTCGTTGAAATGGCCGGCCTGGATCGTATCTCCCTTGAGCAGCCAGGCCTC
>SLPT01000223.1 GCA_007131845.1 Desulfobacteraceae bacterium
GCAGATATTGGTATCCAGCATATATTCTGTCATAATTCTTCTCGTGTATCGACAGGCAGATCGCCGATATCCTCGGGAAAGTCGTCGCCCAAAAGCTTCCTGGAAGATGAAGAAAAGGTTTAAAACTGGTTCCCGGTTGCCGTTCGTTTGGGGCACATATCAAGAGATATCAGCAAAGAGGCAATATACAAGCCCCTCGATTTTTTCAAAATGACGATCCAGTGTGACAAGTTCAGCGCCGGTTTCCATGGTTTGTGCAGCAATCCATATGTCATTAGTTGGAATCGGCGTCCCTTGCCTTTTTAGCTGAGAGGCTATCCTGGAATACCTGTCCGAGGTAATCCCGGTGAGCTTAATCCTTTCTACCAGCGGATGAGAAAGAAAGCGGTCCAACTCGGATATATTGCTTTTATACCGATTGCCGCCGCGGAACCCAAACATCAGTTCACCCAGCACGACAGGTGATATAAGTATCGTGTCCGCCCGGATCAGGTATTCAACTATTTCTTTATTGTTCAGTTTAAAACCGACATAGGCGCTTGTGTCCAGTATCAGCTTCATTCCCACATCTCTTCATCAATTTGTTCACATGACTGGATAGCACGTTCAAATTCTTTTGCCTCATCCGCTGTCCAACCACCGGCAAGCTCTTTTAGAGAGGATGAGAGGGCGGATTCATGACTTTTAAATTCTTTGTGAATAATTTCCTTTACCACCTGATTTATTGATATTCCGCGATCTTTGGCAAGCTTTCGGACTTCTTTTTCGACTTCGGGGCTGATGCCTCTTATGGTGATTTGCTGCATGACTCACTCCATGATTCTTTTTGATTTATTATATGATGTACAGACTGAATTGTCAAGCAGCAGTTATCCGCAAAATGGACATCGACATCTTCGAGGTGTTCAACGCGGCGGCCTTTTAAAAACCCGGAGCCAGTGCCCGCAACGTCCCCGGCTATACCCGCAGGGCCATCGGCCGGTTTGCAAACGATAAGATAGAATCAAACGGCATGTCCGGTGGCTCTTCCAGCTGAGCTATGGACCCTTCAAATGCGACGGCAGGCCCGCGCAACGGACCCATTCGATTTTTCGGAGTAGATGATTTGGCGCGCCCGGAAGGATTCGAACCTTCGGCCTACGGATTCGAAGTCCGGCGCTCTATCCAGCTGAGCTACGGGCGCAGGTTGAAAAAGGAGACGTTGGGATTTGGGAAAAGGTTAAATGGGGTGAGTGATGGGACTTGAACCCACGGCCACCAGGGCCACAACCTGGTGCTCTACCAACTGAGCTACACCCACCATAACCTTTGAAAGTTGATTCTATACCAAATGGATCTGCATTTTGCAACCGGTTTTCGCGAGTTTTTTCACAATCCCGGAAGCCCTGCCGGACAACTTATTGTTGACCGGTTTTCGGCTTTTTGTATATAGTACCTTGCTTATAACCTGTATATACAAATTATAACAATCAAATTTCCTTCTTTCAAACCATCACCATCGGAATAACCGGAGCACTCATGCACGAGCTTTCAATGTTTATAATGCGGGTCTGCCTGGGCGGGCTGTTCGCATACATCATCGCAAGAATCTTCCGGCCGGAGGCAGGTATCGGCTTTATTGCGGGCATGGCCGCTTTTCTCGTAATCATGGCATACCTGCTGGAGTTTCTGCGCACGCGCGACAAGCAATAAACGTCCGAAAACGGAAAACAGGAGAACATAGAAACCCTTGAAGCAGATCATCTTAGGCACCGCAGGACACATCGATCACGGCAAGACAAGCCTGGTAAAGGCTGTTTCCGGCACGGATACCGACCGCCTGGTGGAGGAAAAACGCCGCGGCATAACCATCGAGCTGGGGTTTGCATCCATTGACCTTCCCAGCGGGCTCCATATCGGCGTGGTGGACGTCCCCGGGCACGAAAAATTCGTCAAGAACATGGTGGCCGGTGCGGCCGGCATCGATGTGGTGGCCATGATCATCGCCGCCGACGAAGGCGTCATGCCCCAGACCCGTGAACACATGGAAATCTGCTCGCTTCTTGGCATCCGGTACGGGTTTGTGGTGCTGACCAAGATCGACATGGTGGACGAGGAATGGCTGGAACTGGTCAAGGAAGACGTATCCGACTTCATGGCCGGCACCTTCCTGGAAGACGCCCCCATCGTCCCGGTATCCGCCATGACCGGCGAAGGCATCGACGAGATGATCCGGGTGCTCGACGAATACTGTCAGATACTTCCGGCACGCTCCTCGGCCGGGGTGTTCCGGCTTCCCGTGGACCGGGTCTTTTCCATGAAGGGATTCGGAACCGTCATCACCGGAACACTCATATCCGGCAGAATCCGCAACGGCGAGCAGGTGATGATCTATCCCTCCGGGATCACCTCCAAGATCCGCGGCATCCAGGTTCATGACAAGAGCGTGGAGGAATCCGAAGCGGGACTTCGAACCGCCGTCAACTTCCAGGGCATCGACAAGCACACCGTCCATCGGGGGGATGTGCTGGCACGGCCGGGCACCCTGATGCCCACCTACATGATCGATACCGAGCTTCAGCTGCTCAAGAGCAACGAGCGCCCGCTCAAAAACCGGACGCGGGTTCGCCTTCATATCGGCACCAGCCAGATGCCCTGCAATGTGATCCTGCTTGACCGGGACGTTCTGGAACCGGGCGATACCGCACCGGCCCAGCTTCGGATGGAAGGCCCCGTGGCCTGCATGAGAGACGACCGATTCGTGATCCGCAGCTATTCACCCGTCTACACGATCGGCGGCGGCCCCGTGCTCAACCCGGTGCCGCCCAAGCATAAACGGTTCAGAAAAGATGTGGCGGACCGTATCGCGCGCCTGCGGGATGCGGACCCCGAGGAACTCACCGCCCTGCACATAGAAATCGTGGAATACCGGGAAGCCTCTTTCCGGGAGTTGGTCGTGCTGAGCAATCTTTCGGACAAGGTCATGGAAAACACCCTCCAGAAGCTTATGTCGGAAAGAACCATCATCCAGACCGAGCGCAGCGAGCGCCGCTTCATACACGCCCAAACCCTGGCGGCCTTCAAAGAAGAAACCATCGGCATCCTGGAACGATACCACGAAAAAAACCCCCTCAAAGGCGGCATGTCCAAGGGGGAGCTTCGCTCCAAGTTTCCGGATATCAAAACGGACCGTCTGTTCAATCAGCTCATCGGTATCCTGATCAAGGCGCAGGCGATCGAGCAGGTGGAAGACAGCATCCGGCTGGCAGGCCGCCGGGTCACCCTCAAGACGGACATGACGGAGCTCAAAGACAAGATCATGGCCCGCTTTACGGATAGCGGCCTGCAGCCCCCGACATTCAAGGATCTCTGCCGGGATATCGGCGCAAACCCCACGGATGTGAAAAACGTGCTCATGCACCTGGTGGATGACGGCCAGCTTGTCAAGGTAAAGGAAGATCTGTTCTTTCACCGGCAAGCCATCGAAAACCTGCGGGAACGGCTCGTGACGTTCCTGTCCGACAACGAATCGATCGACACGCCCGGGTTCAAGGAACTCACCGGCGCATCCAGAAAATACACCATCCCCCTGCTGGAACACTTCGATTCGGTCAACGTGACCCTGCGGGTGGGTGATACCCGCAAGCTGCGGCGCAAACAAGGCTGACGGCTTCGAAAAAAGTCCAATACCTGCGTTACGCCCCGGATCCGCCTCAGATCCGATCGATCAGGGCGGCCGCGATGCTTTCATGAAAAAGCATCCCCTCCGGGGTCAGGCGGCAGCTCTTTTCGTCTACGACCATCCTGCCTTGCGCCGCAAACTTGTCCGAAACATCTTCAAAAACAGAGACGAAATCCACGCCGAAGCGGCTTTCAAACGCTGCAAAGGAGATCCCTTGCGCGCGGCGAAGCCCCAGGTAGACGGCTTCCATCATCTGCTGGGCGGCATCCAGGGTTTCGGAAGTTTCTACCGGCAGCATGCCCGCTCCGATGGCGTCGATGTATCCGGATACCGAACGGATATTGGCCGTGCGGACCGGATCGCAATACGAATGTGCGGCAGGCCCCAGGCCCAGGTAGGGCCGGTTGTCCCAGTACCCGCTGTTATGGACGGACCTGTAGCCGGGATGGATCGCAAAGTTGGAGATTTCGTAGTGTTCGTAGCCCCGGTCTGAAAGGCCCCGGGATGCGGCCAGAAAAAGCCTGCCCGCCATATCGTCGTCCGGCAGTTGGAATCGCCCCGCCCGCCGGTCATTTTCCATCGGCGTGCCCGGCTCCAGGGTGAGCATGTAGCAGGAAATGTGCTCCGGCGCAAAGGCGACCGCTGTTTCCATCTCCTTTGCCCAACGGCTTTCGTCCGCGCCCGGCAGCCCGTAGATGAGATCGATGCCGATAGAGTTAAAACCCGCCCTTCGCGCCAGCCGGATCGCGTCCATGGCGTCTGCGGCCGTATGCATCCGCCCCAGAAAAGACAGTGCGCAGTCATCAAAAGACTGCACCCCGATATTGATCCGGTTGACGCCTGAAGCCCGCAGGCCGGACAGCTCCTCCGCCGTGATCGTCGCCGGGTTGGCCTCGATGGTGATCTCCGCATCCGGCAAAACGAAAAAATGCCGGCGCGCGGCATCCAGAATTTCTTCAATCAGACGGCTGCCGAGCGCCGTGGGTGTGCCCCCGCCCAGATACAGGGAGCCAAAGGCATGCCCGCCCCACCCGCTTTCATCTTTGCGCATGCGCATCTCATCTTCGAGCGCGGCCCCGAATGCAGGGGCCGATTCAAGGTCCGTGACGGAATAAAAATCGCAGTACGGGCACTTGCGCAGGCAGAACGGCACGTGGATGTACAGTCCGGATGCAGCGGCAGTTCGCATGGGAAAGAAAATCCTTTTCGTCTGCCGATCAGATAAACCGGGTCATCATGGTATCGATAAACTGATCCACGTTTTCCGGGGTGATGCCGTAATCGGAGACCACCTTTTCGATTTCCTTTACCGCGCTGGCATCGGACACATCCTCCAGCCGCCGGAAATACCCCAGACGGCGGCCCACTTGGTAGAGCATGCGCTCGCGGTCCGGCATCTCCAGAAACCGCCGGATCACCCCGGTCATCTTGTCCTTGTCGCCGGGCAGCTTTCCTTCCACTTCCTCGAAGAGATTAAGGATGTGATCGCTTCGGATATAGCTTTCGATGCCCTCCAGGCTTTCCAGGAACAAAAGGATCTCCTGGGCCGCCTCGTAGTCGGTGAGCTTTTCGAAGCGCCCGGACTGGTACTCCTCGTAGAGTGGAACACTGGCCGGAATGGCAAGGGTCCGCAGCCGGATAAAGTGGGGATTGATCTGGTTCAGCGCATCCGCGGTCTCCCGAGCGTGGTTTTCGGAAAGATCCCTTCCGCCAAGCCCCGGCATGACATACTCGGAAAGCTCCATCCCCGCCTTGACGACCTTTTTGCCGCCCTTGATGTGCTGCTCCTTGTCGCTCCCCTTGGCCACCCGCTTGAGCACCTCGTCGGATGCGGATTCCATGCCGATATGCACCCGGTTGAGCCCGGCATCCGCGATTTCCTTGAGTTCACTGTCACTGATGCGGGCAACGGTGTGGGATCTTGCGTAGGATGTGATCCGCTTTATCCACGGAAACCGGGTCTTCAGGTGCCTCAGGATTTCCAGCATGTCGGCCGGTTTGATGATCAGCGAGTTGGCATCCTGGAGAAAGACGGACTCCATACCGGCTGAAAGCCAGTTCAACGCCGCGTGAAATGCCTGGCGATCCGGGCCGGAGGATAGTTTGGCCATGTACGTGTCGATATCCTCCCGTGCGATCTGACCGGAGTCGTTGATCATCTTCCGGAGTGCCTCAACGTGGGCGGCCACGGCGTCGATGTCCTTTTTCACGTGATCTGCCGGGCGAAGCGAAAAACGCTCGTTTTTGTATACCGGGCAGAACGCGCACTTGTTCCAGGGGCAGTTGCGGCTGACCCGTATCAGCAGGGAATACGCCTCGCTGGGCGGCCGGATCGGCCCCTGCTCAAAACCCTTGTAGTCTTCTTTTGCTCTTGATTTGCTCATGAAAGTATGGTTTCTTTTTAATGGTGTATGATTCGGTTTCGATGCACATGCAAACGGTCCGCCAGATTCCCCCTGGCACCCGTAAAATACCGCATAATTTTGATGCACTCGTAACAATCCCGATCTGACGAAGCCGTCAACTACTATGAATTATAAAGCATTTACACCCGGTATACCATGAAAAAATTCCTTGCCGCTCTGCTTCTTGTCGCCGTGGCCGCCGCAATCGGCGCCGGGGCCATTCTCTACGATATCGCCCGGTACGCGGACACGCCCGTCGAGAGCATCCCGGATACGCTTTTCTTTGAAATCCGCAGGGGACAAAGTTTTGAAGCCGTCGCAGGCAGTCTGGAAGACAAAGGCGTCATCGAAC
>SLPT01000159.1 GCA_007131845.1 Desulfobacteraceae bacterium
ACCATACAGTTGTTTTCGTCCAGGACAACCATGCCGCCCGAGCCCATGATGGCGCCGATGCGCTGGATGGTGTCGTAGTCGATGGGCAGGTTCATGAAGCGCGACGGCACGCAGCCGCCTGCGGGTCCGCCCATCTGGACGGCCTTGAACTGACGCCCCTTGGGAATGCCGCCGCCGATCTCAAAGACCACCTCCTTGATGGTGGTGCCGATGGGAACTTCCACCAGGCCGGTGTTGTTGACCTTTCCGGCAAGCGAGAAGATCTTGGTCCCCTTGGATGCCTCGGTTCCGACTTCCGTGTACCATCCGGAGCCGTTTTTTATGATCAGCGGGATGTTGGCCAGGGTTTCCACGTTGTTGATATTGGTGGGCTGACCGTCCACGCCGGCCTGGGCGGGGAAGGGCGGGCGGGGTCTTGGCATGCCGCGTTTTCCCTCGATGGACGCCATGAGCGCGGTTTCCTCGCCGCAGACGAAAGCGCCCGCGCCCATCTTGATGGACAGGTCGAAGTTAAAGCCCGAGCCCAGGATGTTTTTTCCGATCAGGCCCAGCGCCTCGCAGTGTTTGATCGCGATTTCCAGGTGCTCGACCGCGATGGGGTATTCTTCGCGTACATAGAGGATGCCGTACTCTGCGCCCATGGCGTATCCGCCAATGATCATCCCCTCGATGACCGAGTGTGGGTCGCCTTCCAGGAGGGCCCGGTCCATGAATGCACCCGGGTCGCCCTCGTCCGCATTGCACACCACGTACTTGGGCCAGGATTCGGTCTGGCGGGCAAATCGCCATTTGATACCTGCCGGAAAGCCGGCGCCCCCCCGACCCCTTAATTTGGATTCCACGACTTCCTCGATAACCGCCTCAGGGGTCATTTTGGAAAGGGCCTTTACCAGGGCCTTGTATCCGCCGGCGGCGATATAATGCTCGATCTGCGTGGGGTCGATCCGCCCGCAGTTGGCGAGTACGCGCCGCAGCTGCTTCTGATAGAATGGAATCTGGTTGCGGTAGTATATACGTCGCCCGGTTTTGGGATCTTCGTAGGCGAGCCGTTCGATGAGCTGGTTCTGCGCCAGGGTTTTCTCCACGATTTCCTCGGCATCCGACGGGTCGACCTCCTGGTACTGGACACCTAAAGGTTCGATGGCAACGACCGGCGCCTTGGCGCAGAATCCATGGCATCCGGTGGAACGGATTTCCACTTCCCCGTCCAGGCCGCGCTCGGTTACCGCCCGGGCCAGGGCGTCTCGAACGGCCGCCGCACCGTAGGCCCTGCATCCGGTCATGCACACATGGACCTCGGTTCGCTTTTTACCCGATTCCGCGAGGATCTTGTTGCGGAACCACTCCAACTGGCCGATGGATGTGAGTTTTTCCATGGGGCTCACGCCTCCTTGTCTTCTTTCCGGTATTCGCCTAATACGGCGCCCACCTTGGTCGGGTTGAGCTTTCCGTAATAATCGCGGTTGACCATCATGGTGGGTGCGAGAAAACATGCACCCAGGCATGCGACCGTTTCCAGGGTGAACTGGTAGTCCTCGCTGGTTTCGCCTTCCTCTAGACCCAGGTCCTTTTTGATCATGCGCAGGATAGTCCGGCTCCCCTTCACGTGGCAGGCCGTCCCCCGGCATACCTTGAGAACCTGGCGGCCCTTGGGCTTGAGCGAAAACCCGGAATAAAAAGTGACAACACCCTGAACTTCCGAGGGAAACATTTGCAGGGCGTCCGCAATCGGTTCAATGGATTCGGGCGGTATGAAACCGAAGACTTCCTGCACGTCCTGGAGCAGCGGAATCAGCGCCCATTTCTTGTCCTGGTATTTCCCGATGACCGCAGCGAGTTTTTCCCGGTCAAATTGCGTGGGATCCATTGCAATACTCCTTGGTCTCTATTGGGACATTATGAGGTTTCCATCCTTACGCGCACCGTACGCCAGCCCTGGCCGCCGTTTTCACCGCCGGCTTGCGCTGCATTGAAATCGGCGATCCGCATTGCGTCATTTCCGGAAAATCCGGACGGCACGAATACGAAACCGGCCGGCAGGCCGGGGAAAATCTCTGCTTGCCGTTCGATGGAGCCGGTAGCTGAAGTAATGCGAACGACCGGCAGGTCATCGATAGCAATACCCAAGCTTTCTGCATCCGTCCGGGAGATTCCGATCCTTCCGGCTCCGTAACCAGCAGAGATCCGGCCGGATCGTGCGGTTCGGCTGCCGGATCCCAGGTGCCAGCGGAGATTTCCGATATAGGCGGTAAGCGGGAACGAATCGTCCTTTTGTGCTTTCTCCGGTCCGGGGGGCGGGGCAAAGCAAAACCGTTTCGATCCGCCTGTATCCGATTTTTTGAGCCATTCCCTCCGGTGGCTTCCCATTGCCGCATACAATGGCGCAATACGGCGGATTTCCTGACGGATTTTTTCGATGGTTGTGTATTGTTCCGGGTAGCCGGCTTTTCTGGCAAGCGATGCCAGGATATTCCAGTCCGGCAGTGAGTCTCCCGGCGGTTGGGCTGCGGGGCCAAAGCTCTGGATACGGCCTTCCGTGTTGGTAAAGGAGCCCTGTTTTTCTGAAAACGCCGCGGCAGGCAGAACCACGTCGGCAATCTCAGCCGTGCGGGTCCTGACGATGTCCTGGACGACGATGAATTCGAGCTTTTCAAGGGCTGCGGCGATGCGCTCCGGGTTCGGCAGGGAGCGCAGGGGATTTTCCCCCATGATATAGAGCGCCTTGAGGGTGCCTGCCTCCGCCGCCTCGATCATTTCGAGAAGACCCATCCCGGCTGTTTCCGGCAGGGCCTTCTCCCATGCTTTTTCAACGATTTTCCGTTCGTCCGGATCGGCTGCATTCCGGCGTCCCGGGAGCAGGTCCGGTGCGCATCCCATGTCCAGAGCGCCTGCGGTATTGTTTTCCAGGGTGAAAACGAACAGCCCGGCGTTTTGCACGCCGATGCTTCCGGTGAGAAGGGCAAGGTTGAAGGCCGCATCAAAGGTTTGATTTCCGAATTGGCGTTCCAGGAGATCCGGGGGAAGAACCAGGGCGATTTTTTTGCCAACAAGCATGGATGCGGCCTTCCGGATTTTTGCAGCGTCGATGCCGGCGGCCCGTGCGTGTGCATCCGGGTTTTCCCTGGATAGTGAATCGATCCATCCATCGGGGTCTTCGGTGGCGCTCCCGATATATTGACTGTCCGCACCGTTTTCTGAGGCAATGCTTGTTGCAAGTGCACCCAGCGCGTCCACTGCAAACCGGAATGCGTCCCGGCCGCCCTCCTCGTTGTTTTCCGGATGGAGCCACAGGCCCCCGAATGATGCCATGCCGCTTCTGGATGGATCGATGACCACCATCGGTGTTTTGTTTCTGACGGCACGCCGGATGTGATACCCGGCAACCGGCACGGTGTGCTCCGGATCGGTGCCGACCACCACGATGGCTTCGGCTTTTTCCAGCCCGGAAAGAGGCGTGATGCGGGCCGCTCCGCCGGTTCTTTCATCGATCCGCCGCAAGAGTGAAGCACCGTTTCGTTCCTGGCAGTTGGTCACGTTGTTGGTTTCGAAGATGACCCGTGCGATTTTCTGAAACAGGTAATTTTCCTCGTTGGTGCACTTGGCGGATCCGATAAAGCCGATGCTTTCCGGCCCGTGGTGGCGTTTGATATCCGCAATCCTGCCCACCACGGACGAAAGCGCGTCATCGAATGTGGCCGTCTGGAGCGATTCGGTGCCGTCTTCGTTTTTCTTCCGGATCAGGGGGGTGGTCAGGCGGTCCTCCGAGAGCAGGAAATCGTGCGCAAAATGCCCCCGTACGCAGAGGGTGGGGCCGTTGACGGTGTTTTTATCCTCGGATGGATTGATTTCAACCACCCGTCCGCCGGAAACGCCCACGGCCATGGAGCAACCCGCGCCGCAGAACCCGCAGACGGTGTAGGCCTCCTTTTCCGGGGTGCCCGCATAGTGTTCACTGCGCGTCGAAAGTGCGCCGGTGGGGCACATGGATACGCAGGTGCCGCAGAAAGTGCAGACGGATTCCTCTAATGGACGCCCGTAAAGGGTGGCCGGCCGGGATGAAAATCCCCGGTCGCTGTAGTCGATGGCGCCGACAGCCACCAGTTCATGATCCGCCCGGATGCATTTCCCGCACAGGATGCACTTGCTGAGATCCCGTGCGATAAACGGATTGAGCGTTTCGAATGGTTTGTAGTTGGGCATTGGGTAGAGCCTGGTTTCGGCCACGCCCAGTTCGGCAGCCGCCTTTCGCAGTTCGCACCGGTTGCCCTTGCTGCAGACGATACAGGATTCCGGGTGTTCCGCGATCATCAGGCGGACGATGTTTTTACGGTGTTCCCGGACCCTGTCGGAATCGGTCGCGATATTCATGTCCTGCGCCACGGGGGTGACGCAGGATGCCATGAGGCGTCCCGTGTTCCGGTCTTCTACCAGGCAGATCCGGCATGCTCCGTAAGGGGCGAGCTCGGCATGGCTGCAAAGGGTGGGAATGGAGATCGCGTTTCGTTCCGCCGCGGCGAGAATCGTGGTGCCCGGCGGACTGGAAATCTTTTTGCCGTTGATGGTGACAACGATGTTTTTCACGGTTACGGCTCCTTTGTTCGTTACGGTTGAAAGGGCCATGGCTTGTCTCATGCCCGAACGAAAGCCGGAGATTACTTGAGCGGCCGAACGGAAATCAGGATTTTTCGTCAAGTTCAAGGAAGGCGAAAATTTTAACCGCAGGAATACTTAGCGTATTTTGAGGATTAAAATTTGAGCCTGACGCGGAAATTGTCGAAAAAGACGGTTTCCGTTCAGCCGCTACTTGAGCTTGGCCGCATCCAGGTAATGCTTGAGCTTTTCCTCGCCGCCGATGGTAATGATGTGCACGCCGTCGCAAAGCTGCTTGAGGCCCTTGATCGTGTCTGCAAACAGTTCGATGCTGGCTTTTTCCTTGTCCTGGGCCGTGGCGAGTTTCTGGATGACCCAGTCCGGAACCAGGCCGCTTTTGAGGTGTCGGTTGAGAAACCGGGCCATCCCGGCTGTCCGAAGTATCATGACCTCTGCGATGACCGGAACACCAAAGGTGTTGGTCCGGTTAAGGAATTTTTCAAAGCCGTCCAGGTCGAAAACCGGCGTGGTCAGGAAGTAGCCGGCTCCCATCTTCGTCATTTCCTCCATTTCCCGCAGTTCCAGGTCGGGTACGTTCTTGCCCCACTTGGACTCCACGCCGGAGCCGATCAGGAAGTCCGTTTTCGCCTCGATCTCCTGGCCGTCCACGGTCCGGCCATCCCGGAGGTGTTCCAGGACCGACTGGAGCTTGCCGGCATCCACGTGAAAAAACATCATTTCCTGGAGACTGTCACCGGTGATGCGGTAGTCCTCCGTGAAAACAAGCAGGTTGTCCACACCGGCCTGTCCGGCAGTCAGAAGATCCTTCTGAAGCTGAATGCGGCTTTTTTCGCGGGTGGTGGTCTGGTAGATGGATTCGAAACGGTTTTGTTTCAGGATTTCGCATGTTTTGATGGTATCGCCCACGACCCCCTGGAATTCGGCCTCTGAGAGGGAGACGCCGTCGACGCGGCCCCGGATCTTGCTCAGGCTCTTGATCATTTCATCGGCTTCCTGCTCCATCGGCGCCTGGACTTCCGTGGTCACGACGAATTGTTTTTTATTGAGCGCTTCCTTGAGTTTCATGGATACCCTCCTTGCTGATTGTTTTCAGAAACCCCGGCAGTCCGTTAGTCTTTCAGGTTGAGCTGCCTTGCCACCTCCTCCTTGAGCTGCGGCAGAGGAAGCGGCTTGGAAAAGCAGGCATCCGCACCGTATTCTTTCATCTGCGTGAATTTTTCCTCATCAAGGTAGGCTGACAGAACGATGATTTTGGTGTCCTTGGTTTCCGGGTTGGACTTTATACGCTTGCAGACGTCGTATCCCTTGATATCGGGCATCATGATGTCGAGTATCAGGATATGGGGTTTGAAGTGATTGACCTGGAGGCCGGCCTCGAATCCATCTGCGGCGGAGATCACCTCGTAGTCGTGCTCGTCTTCTTCCAGGCTCTGGACGATGCTCTCCACGATGATGGGGTCGTCGTCGACAACCAGGATCTTTTTCCGCTCGTCGGCAGTCATGGTCTCCGGAATGGGGATTCCCTGCTTTTTCATGAACGCTTCGAGGTCTTTCCGGTTGATGCGACGGTGTCCCCCCGGCGTCCGGTATGCATTGATGTGTCCCTGATCGACCCAGTTGATGATGGTTTTGGAGGAAACGTTGCAGTATTTGCTTGCGGTAAACACAGTGAAGACTTCGTCCATGGCGGCCTCCTTCTTGAGAGAGGTTGTTTTTTAGTTATTATAGTAATTATAGGATGTCACTGTGTCAAGAAAAAAATTTAATTTTTTCG
>SLPT01000287.1 GCA_007131845.1 Desulfobacteraceae bacterium
ACCCCGCCCGTCTACCCCCCGGGCGCCGGATTCCGGAGGGGATGCCCCCGGATCCGCAGTCAATCGAAAAATTATTCAATAATTCGAAAAGATATAAAAAGGTTTATATCCAATCAATATCTAGAACAAGAGTGTTGATTTATCACCCGAGCCGGATATTGTCAAGATATTTTGACCGCCCGCATTCCGGCGAAAAACCAAATGGTTATCCATGGTAAAATTGCCCACATATGGACACACTTTATCACCCAAGCGCAATATATTCGATATACCAAAGCCCATTCGCGCACGGACCCCGCTTTCCGGCTTCCTTACGGCAGGAAAGCCCCGAATGTTATCCCGTCATCCCCGCATAACGGGATCGGCAGGGTATCCGCTTTTTATGTACAGGCGGGGCACCCGTTTCGACACGCCGGTAAGCACCTCGTAACTAATGGTTCGTGACCATTCCGCAATGTCATCGGCCGTGGGCGCGCCGGTTTCAGTGCGTCCGAATACAACTGCCGCATCGTTTTCCGAAATCCCGGGGACGTTTCCTGCGTCCACCATCGTAAAATCCATGCACACACGACCCACCACCGGCACGGGAATGCCGCGCACGGCCATATTACCCGTCGATGACAAAAGGCGGGAATAGCCGTCCGCGTAGCCGACCGCCACGGTGGCGATATCCGTTTCCCTGCGGGTCTTTTCGGTAGCCCCGTAGCTGACCGAAAAGCCGGGCCTCACATGCTTAACATGCACGATACGGGAAAAAAGGGTCATGACCGGGGTGAGCCGCACCGCTTCCCGGCTCACCGCTTCCGACGGATAATACCCA
Source organism: Desulfobacteraceae bacterium (assembly GCA_007131845.1). Classification (GTDB taxonomy): domain Bacteria; phylum Desulfobacterota; class Desulfobacteria; order Desulfobacterales; family Desulfosalsimonadaceae; genus B1SED10-16. The sequence goes on from SLPT01000287.1 coordinate 821, forward strand.
TAGATCGAAAGTCCGGGGCGAACCATGTCCAGGCGGGACGCCGGAAGGTCTATGACGGCTGCGGAATTGGCGGCATGGCGAAGCGGAAAACGGATGCCCCGGCCTTCGAGGGCGCCTGTCAGCTCCAGAAAAAGCGCCAGCTGCCTGGCTGCAGCGGTTTTATCCGCATCGTCCGCCGATGCAAAGTGCGTGCAGATTCCTTCGAAAAAGAGTCCTTCAAGGCCATGCAGAGCAGCGACTTCATCGACGGCGCCCCTTTCTCCGGCGCTTCGGCAGGCACCCGGAACGTCGTCCGCCACAAGGCCTAAACGGCCCATGCCGGTGTCGATCTTGACATGCACCCGTATTACGGCTCCCAGCGCAACCGCCCGTGCGGAAAACGCCGCTGCTTCCTCAAACGAGCTGACGGTCTGGGCGAGGTTGTAAGATACAAGCTTTTCGGCATACGCCGGACGGGTTTTCCCAAGGATTAGAACAGGCGCAGTGATTCCGGCATGACGCAGTTCGACGGCCTCACCCAGACGCGCGACCGCCAGGGCATCGGCGCCCGCCGAAACAGCGGCGCGGGCTGTTTCGACGGCACCATGGCCGTAGGCATCGGCCTTGACAACGGCCATGAATAATACGCCCGGATCCAGAAGTGCTTTCAGCCTCTTGATGTTGCCGGACAGGGCGTCCAGATCGATTTCGGCCCAGATATCATACGGCATGTCGTTTCACTAATTTCAAGGATTACTGTAGTGCCTGAACGAAAACCCGGTTTTTTCGTCAAGGTCAAGGACGGCGAAAATTTTAACCGCAGGAATACTTGGCGTATTTTGAGGATTAAAATTTGAGCCGGACGCAGAGATTGGCGAAAAAGACGGTTTTCGTTCAGGCACTACTGTATTTTTCAGTTCCATAGGGCGCCACTGCCTCGTACACCCGGTCTGCCCCGGAGATTTTCCGATCCAGGCTCCGGTACTGGATGGCCTCGAGCACGTGGTCGGGCCCGATGCCGGGCTCGCCGGCAAGATCGGCAATGGTGCGGGCGATTTTGAGCACCCGGTGATAGGCCCTTGCGGAAAGGCCCAGTTGTTCCATCGCCCGCTGGAGTATATGCGCCGAATCGTCCCCGACATCGCAGTATTTCCGTATATGGCGGCTCCCCATTTCTGAATTGGAAGAAATCGCCGAGCGCGGGAACCGATTTTCCTGTATCCGTGCAGCCGCGATGACCCGCTTCCGGATCGCCGCCGATGACTCAGCGGGTTTGCCGTTCGCGATATCCCCGTATTCGACGTTCGGCACCTCGACATGCAGATCGATCCGGTCGACGAGCGGGCCGGACATGCGACTGGTGTACTTCTGTATCTGGGATGGACTGCACAGACATTCCCGCTTCGGATCGGACAAATAACCGCACGGACAGGGATTCATCGCGGCGATCAGCGTGAATGCCGCAGGATACGTAATGCTCATGGAGGCCCTGGATATGGTGACATCCCGGCCTTCCAGGGGCTGCCGCAGTACTTCGAGAACGGTCTTTTTAAACTCCGGCAGTTCGTCCAGGAACAATACCCCGTTATGGGCGAGGCTCACTTCGCCGGGCCGCGGATTGCTTCCGCCGCCAATGAGGCCGGCATGGGAAATGGTATGGTGGGGGGCCCGAAACGGCCGCCGGGTCATAAGCGCCCGGTTTTCGGGCAGCATGCCGGCCACGGAATAAACCTTGGTGGTTTCCATGGCCTCGTCGAAACGCATCGGGGGAATGATTCCCGGGAATCGTTTCGCCAGCATGGTCTTGCCGGATCCCGGCGGCCCGGTCATCAAAAGATTATGCTTTCCGGCTGCAGCGATCTCCATGGCCCGCTTCACGTGCATCTGGCCGGAAACTTCGGAAAAATCGGCATCCGGAGCGTCTTCCGCCTCGAATGCCGCAGCGGCTCTGCAAACTTCCGGAAAAAGCTCTTTTTCTTTTCTTAAAAATGCCACCGCATCCGAAACGGTATGCACGGGATAGACGGATAGGTTATCGACCACCGCAGCTTCGGGCGCGTTTTCAGCTGGAACCAGAATGCCCTCAAATCCGGCTTCTTTCGCGGCCAGGGCCATGGGAAGAGCGCCGAAAACCGGCTTGACGCGTCCGTCTAGGGCAAGCTCGCCCAAAATGACATAGCGTGCTGCGTCATCACCGGGCAGTACGCCGGAAGCGGCCAGAATGCCGATAGCGATGGGCAGGTCGAAACCGGTACCCGCCTTCCGGATATGAGCGGGTGCGAGGTTCACGGTGATGCGGTCGTCCGGAAATCCGTAGCCGCAATTGAGGATGGCCGCCTTGACGCGTTCTTTGCTCTCCCGCACGGAGGCCTCGGGCAGGCCGACGGTGGTGAATGCCGGAAGGCCGGAAGCAATGTCCACCTCCACCTCCATCATAAGCCCGTCGATACCCATGACAGCGCCTGTGTATACTCTTGAGAGCAAGGTCTTTTCCTGGTATTGAATGTTCCGGCCGCAGCCCGGATGACGGCCCGGCAATCCATGAAAAGTGATCCGAAACCCGAACCGATAGGTTTTTCACGTTTGCCGCAGGTACAAGAAAGCGATCGGGGATATCCGCCATGCGGATACTTGCGAACCATAACAAAGGGGTTTTTCAAGTACAAGCAAAAATGACGGCTTCGTAAAAGTCCAATATCTGCGTTACGTGCAATTTCTCAGAATTTCACGTACGCCAAGTACATTGCATTCTTCGAAATTTCGCAAGCCTTGATCTTGAGCTTTTTACAAAGCCGTCAGCTCGCGACTTTTTAAGAGTGCATCAAAAATGACAGCTTTTTACGAAACCATACAAAAACACCGCATCGTGCACAATATTTTTGACTTGAACCGCTCAGATGTATTATATTTTTTATCGTAACAGCGAAAATCGAAATGAACGCTGATTACATACAAACTACCAGGAAAGGATTTTCTGCATGAGCACCATTGCCGTTTCACTAAGCACTTTCTGGACGTATTTGTGGCAGCTGCACCGCCAGACCAAACATTTGCTCTTTTTCAGCTTTTCCGGCCGCTATCACAGCCAGACAACCGGGGACCAAGCGGATGTAACCCCTTCAGAGGAGGAAAAGGATGCGCTTGCAAAAAAAGTGCTTCCCGGCGGTACGGACGGAAGCGGTGGAGGTGGAGACGGAGGCGGCGACAGCGGCCCGCCGGAAGATGACGGCTACTATTCCCCGCGCCAGAAAACCGGCCTGTTTTTAGGGCCAATCCTTTTTTTCATCCTTTTATTGATGCCCACCCCGGAAGGAATGTCCCCGGAAGCCCAGGCGGTATTGGCAAGCACTGCATGGATCGCCGTCTGGTGGATTTGTGAGGCGATCCCCATACCTGCCACCTCCCTGCTTCCCGTCGTCCTGTTTCCCATGACAGGGGCCATGAGCACCAGCGCGGTCACCCCATCCTATGCCAACCACCTTGTCTTTTTGTTCATGGGCGGGTTCATGATCGCCCTGGCCATGGAACGCTGGAATCTCCACCGACGCATCGCGCTGACCATTATCATGATCATCGGCGGGGGGCCGAAACGCATCATTTTAGGATTTATGGTGGCAACCGCCTTCCTTTCCATGTGGATCTCCAACACAGCCACCACCATGATGATGACCCCCATCGCACTGGCGGTGATCCTCCAATTCGCGGTGCTCATCCAAAGGGAAAACCTGGATGTTGATGTTACCCTCGGTCGGTTCTCTTTCGGCACCGCCCTGATGCTGGGCATTGCCTATTCCGCATCCATCGGCGGCGTGGCGACCCTCATCGGCACCCCGCCCAACGCGGTGTTTGCCGGGGTGGTAAATGAAATGTACGGCCAGGAAATCGGCTTCGGCCAGTGGATGAGCTACGGCGTCCCCCTGGCGGCCGTGGCGCTCGTATTCTGCTGGTATTACCTCACGAACCTCGCATTCAAGATCACTTTTAAAGAACTTCCCGGCGGGCAGGAACTCATCTCCCAGGAGCTGAAAAAACTGGGCCCCATCGGAAAAGAGGAGCTTCGGGTCCTGATCGTATTCGCATCGGTGGCTTTTCTGTGGCTGGTCCGGGGATTTCTGCTCTCAGACATCTTCCCGGGCATGAGCGATGCCACCATCGCCATCCTGGGTGCGCTGGTCCTTTTTGCATGGCCCGTAAACCTTTCAAGCGGCAAGTTTCTGCTGGATTGGCATGCTGTGCGAAATCTCCCCTGGGGAATACTCATCCTGTTCGGCGGCGGATTCGCCGTAGCCGGCGGGTTTTCCCAAAGCGGACTGGCCGAGTGGATCGCCACGCGCCTGACAGTACTCGAGGGGGCTCCGATGCTTCTGATCGTCTGCGCGGTGGTCACCCTGGCCATATTCCTGACGGAAATCACATCCAACACGGCCACATCCACCATGCTGATGCCCATCATGGCGTCGATGGCAGTCGCCATGGGCCTGCACCCCTATGCCCTCATGGCCACGGCCGCGCTGGCATGCTCGTTTGCGTTCATGCTGCCGGTCGCCACGCCGCCCAACGCCATCGTATTCGGCAGCGGATACATCACCATCCCGCAGATGGCACGCGCCGGGGTATTCATGAACATCTTCGGCATCGTCATCATCACCATTCTTACGCTCTACTACCTGCCCGTTATCTGGGGGATCGATATGTTGAGCGTGCCGGGATGGGCGAGGTAGACGGTGGTCGGTAGTCGGTGGCCGGAAGCCAGGGTACGGGGAACTGAAGGCAGGGGCCGGAAGACAGAGGACGGAGGGTAAAGGAAGCCTATGAGCCGCCTGGTAAAATTCCTGCTTTTCGCTTCAGGGATCATTCTGGTGGCAGCCATTGTGAGCGCGGCGATCGTATACCGTACGATCACCGCGTCCCTGCCCGATTATCCCGAACAATTATCCGCGCACGCGGATCGCGGCGTGTCGGTTTACCGGGACGAAAGGGGGGTCGCCCATATCCGGGCGGACAACTTGCAGGACCTGTTGTTCAGCCAGGGATATGTCCATGCGGATGAACGACTCTGGCAGATGGAGTTCCACCGGCGGGTGGTGTCGGGCCGCCTTGCGGAAGCATTGGGTGCTGACCTTGCCGGCGCCGACCGGTTTCTGCGAACAATCGGGCTGCGACGGGTGGCCCGGCGGGTGGTTGATAAAACATCGCCTGAGGGGCTTGCGGCAATGGAGGCGTATGCCCGGGGCGTCAATGCCCGGATCGGTGAGGGGCGGCTCCCTCCGGAGTTCCGCATGCTGGGCATCGAGCCCGATCCGTGGGAGCCCGTAGATACTGCCGGAGTCCTGGCGCTGATGGCCTATGAACTGGGAACCAACTGGCAAGAGGAATCCATCCGGAAGGACCTGAAAGCCCGCCTGCCGCCCGGCCTGTACCAAGACATCCTGCCGCCTTACGATGAATGGGAGACGCCTGCCATATGGGAAAAAGAGCAGGCGCAATGGGTCGGTTCGGTTCGCCCGCCGGACGCCCTTGCCGCAATCGAGCCCTTTCTTCCCCGGCTCGGCAGCAATTCCTGGGTGGTGCGTGCGGAGCACTG
>SLPT01000009.1 GCA_007131845.1 Desulfobacteraceae bacterium
CCCCGGTAACCGATCCCCGCAAAACCCCTCGCTGCTCGGCGATATCTTTCACCCGGGCCACTTTATGGGTCTGTTCCAGATCCAGGATGGTTTCCAGGTAGTCCTCCAGGTTTTCGGACAAATCGATTCCCGTCATGCAGATGTTCTCCGTCAGTTATAATGTTAAAACAGTATACCGGATTTTTGATTCAATGGCAAACAAAAGGTTCATGTCCCGAAAAAAGGTGTTGACATTATATAAAGTTTGCCTTACCAAACAAATATATTTGATTATAACTTTCCGCGATTAAGTATTGCGACACGATCGGATCATTGGAGGCAAACCATGGCATGTATCAATATGAGACAAATGAGAGAAAAACAATCGGGCAGAATTACCGCGGTCCGCGCAAGCGGAGAGTTGGGTCGGCGGATCCGGGATATGGGCCTGGTGCCGGGTACCCGGTTCACCGTAAAGGGCAGGGCGCCCCTGAAGGATCCGGTAGCCCTGCGCATCGCCGGTTTTACCCTTGCTCTTAGAAACAGCGAAGCCGATTATATCGATGTCGAGGTAGAATAGGCTTATGGCTCGCACCTTTGCACTAGCTGGCAATCCAAACTCCGGAAAAACCACCCTGTTTAATGCCCTGACCGGCGCGCGTCAGCATGTAGGCAATTATCCCGGCGTGACCGTCGAGAAAAAAACCGGTGTATACCGGATGGGTAGCAGGGAATTTTTCCTGGTGGATTTGCCGGGTACATACTCCATGACCGCCTATTCCATGGAGGAGGTTGTTGCCCGCGATTATCTGGCGATGGAAAAGCCCTCCGTCGTGGTCGATATCGTGGACGCATCCAATCTCGCGCGCAACCTGTATCTGACGCTTCAGATCATCGAGATGGGAATTCCGGTCTGCATCGCGCTCAATATGGTGGATGTGGCGGAGGGACGCGGCATCCGGATCGATATCGAAAAACTCTCAGAACTGCTGGGTGTGCCGGTGGTACCCACCGTGGCAAGAAGCGGCAAAGGCAAGCGGGAGCTTATGGATGCCGCGGCACAGCTTGCGGAGAAGACCGACAGAATCAGCTTTCCGCCCATTTCATACGGGGACGATATCGATGCCGCCCTGGCTGAAATGGAGCCCTTGATCTCAGGGAAAAATCTTCTGTCCGGGCATTATCCGGCCCGGTGGGTGGCGCTTAAATACCTGGAAAAGGATCAGCAGATCGTTTCGGTTGGGGATGCCGAAAATCCGGAACTTTCCTCGGAACTTCTCAGGATCGTCGATCGGGTGACCCTGCACCTCTCACGCACCCTGAATACTGACCCGGAAGCCATGATAGCGGATCACCGCCACGGATTTATCAGGAGCCTTCTCCGTCAGGGCGTTCTTCACGTGGAAAACGAATCCAGCCGGCTCTATCTTTCCGACCGGATCGATCAGGTACTTATTAACCGGGTTGCCGGACCGGTGATCATGGCGGCGGTGGTGCTTCTTTTGTACCATGTGACGTTTGCCCTGAGCGAAATTCCGGGGCAGTGGCTGGAAAGCGGCTTTGCCGCTCTGGGGAGTATTGCCGATGCCCGCATGGCCGACGGCATGCTCAAATCTCTGGTAATTTCCGGCATCATCGACGGGGTAGGCGGGGTGCTCGAATTCGTGCCGATTATTTTGTTTATGTTTGTCGGAATTACGATCCTGGAGGACTCCGGCTACCTTGCCCGGGTTGCGTTCATGCTGGACCGGGTGTTCCGGGTGTTTGGACTGCACGGCAGCTCCGTGATGCCGTTTATCGTTTCCGGGGGGATTGCCGGCGGATGCGCCGTGCCCGGTGTGATGGCCGCGCGCACATTGAAATCACCGAAGGAACGGCTGGCTACGCTGCTTACTGTACCGTTCATGAACTGCGGCGCCAAGCTGCCGGTATTCGCGCTTTTGATCGGCGCATTTTTCGCAGCGTACAAAGCGTGGATGATGTTTGCCGTTACAATCATTTCCTGGGCGGGAGCACTCATCGTTGCCTGGGTGCTGCGCCACACAATCATCCGGGGTGAGCCCATGCCCTTTATCATGGAATTGCCGCCCTACCGGCTGCCTACCGTGCGCGGCGTGATCATTCACGCAGGCGAGCGGACCTGGCAGTACATCCGCAAAGCAGGTACCGTGATTCTGGCCATTTCGATTCTGCTGTGGGCCCTGATGTCCTTTCCGACGCTTCCGGACCATCAGGTAGAAGCCTACCAGCAGGCCGGGATGGAGGCGGAGCTTGCCCGGGCCGAACTGGAGCATTCCGTGGCAGGCCGTATCGGAACGACCCTGGAGCCGGCAACCCGGCTGGCAGGCTTTGACTGGCGTACCAACATCGCGTTGCTGGGGGGATTTGCGGCCAAGGAGGTCATTATCTCAACACTGGGAACCGCGTATTCACTGGGAGAGGTGGACGTGGAAGAAGCCGGCGGACTGTCCACCCGGCTTGCGTCATCCGATGACTGGCGGCCGCTTACTGCATTTTCGCTGATTATTTTCGTAATGTTTTATTCTCCCTGTTTCGTGGCGATGGTCTGCATTGCAAGGGAGGCCGGATCGTGGAAATGGGCCTTTTTTTCCATGGGTTTCAACACGGTGCTGGCTATTGTACTGGCGGTAATGGTCTTCCAGGCAGGAACCCTGCTGGGCTTATAGAATGGATTGACGAAATGGCCGAAACGATTCTCACCATCGCAATTGTCGGAGCAGCCGCAGTTTATCTGCTAAGGGACCTGTATCGCCGGTTTCGGCGGGGTAGCTGCGGCGGGTGCTCCTGCGACAAATGCGCCGATGAAAAAGACTGTGAATCCACAGTTTATCGCAACAAGGCGCCTTGAGTTCGCTGTATCGGTTCCGGACAGCTATTCTTTCGTAGCCAGGCCCTTCATCAGTTCGATCGGCAGCGGAAAGACGATAGTGGAGTTCTTGTCCTGCGCGATTTCCGTCAGGGTCTGCTGATAGCGAAGCTGGATGGCCCTGGGGTCCTGACCGAGCTCGCGGGCCGCCGCCACGAGTTTTTCTGCCGCTTCCTGCTCTCCTATTGCATGGATTACCTTTGCGCGGCGCTGGCGCTCCGCTTCCGCCTGCTTGGCGATGGCCCGCACCATGCTTTCATTGAGATCCACGTGTTTGATCTCCACGTTGGTCACCTTGATGCCCCATGCGTCCGTGTGATCGTCGAGGATGGCCTGGATGCTTTCATTGAGCATATCCCTCCGGGCCAGCATGTCGTCGAGTTCGTGCTGACCGAGCACGGAGCGCAGCGTGGTCTGGGCGAGCTGGCGGGTGGCATCGACGTATTCCTCCACCTGGAGAATCGCTTTTTCCGGATCGATAACGCGGAAGTAGACGACCGCGTTGACATTCACGGACACGTTGTCCCGGGAGATTACGTCCTGGCTGGGCACATCCATGACGACGATACGCAGATCCACGCGTATTATCTGCTGGATCACCGGGATGACAATGAGCAGCCCCGGCCCCTTGACCCCCCAGAACCGTCCGAGTGTCAGAATAACTCCCCGCTCGTATTCCCTCAAAACCTTGATGGCGTTTACGAGCAGCAAAATGACTATAAGTCCGATGGTGGATACAAGGTAGGTAAAAAACATGGTTCACTCTCCTTTGTGCTTCCTGTTCTGTCCGGATGCGGGTCGGGCCTGGTCGTCCGGCCTGTCGAAGTTTTTGCCTGGATCAGGATGCCGATCCGACCGGTATCTGCTTGGCCAGGCATCCGTGTGGTTTACGGTTCGTCCGGTTCGTTTCCGTTTTTGTCTGCATCCGGTCGCACAGTAAGCGTCAAACCATCAATGCCGGTAACGCGAACGGGATCATCCTTCCGGATTCGATGATCCGATCGCGCACGCCATCTCTCACCCCGCACGAACACGGACCCGGCACCGTTTTCGAAATCGCTTAAGGCGCGGCCCCTGGTATCGGGCAGTTCTTCCTTTCCCGCCGCAACCGGTCGCTGGCGCGCCCGGATAAGAAACGCAGTGAGCGCCAAAAATACAATTCCCAGTGTGGCCCCGATTGCGCCGATAAATGCGGGGTCGACTCCGAAGCCCGGAACATTTGGGTCCACGAGGAAAATACCGCCCAGGACAATGGAAATCACGCCCCCGAATCCCAGTATACCGAAACTGGGAACAAAGGTTTCGCTGACCATCAGGATCACCCCGAAGAGGATCAGCACCACGCCGACCAGGTTGACAGGCAGTATCTGGAGGGCATAGAGTGCAAGCAACAGGGATATGGTGCCTGCTACCCCCGGTACGATGGCACCGGGCGAGTACCCTTCGAGAAGAAGTCCGTAGAGGCCGATGATCAGAAGGATATATGCGATATTCGGATTGGTGATGACCGTAAGCAGGCGCGTCCGCCAATTGGGCTCTACGTGAACGATCTCGCTGCCGGCGGTCCGGAGGATGACCGGCTTGCCGTTCATGTCCACTTCAAGGCCGTCGGTCTTTTCGAGCAGTTCCTCCGGCGAATTGGCTATATAATCGATAATGTTCATTTCTTTTGCGGCACTGGTCTGAATGCTTGCCGCATCGCGTACCGCCTTTTCGGCCCAGTCCGCGTTCCGGCCGCGCTTGTCCGCCAGTTCACGGATAAAGGAGACGGCCTCGTTGATGACTTTGCGCTCCTGGGCGGAAAGCTCATCGGATGGGGTGTCTTCATCCCCGGGTTCTTCTTCCTCTTCCGGCTGAACCGGTATACCCATTGAATGGACGGGCTGCCCGGCTCCGGCGGGCAGGCGGGCTCCCATCATCTGGATGGGCGTGGCGGCACCGGTGGTGCATGCGGGGGCCATGGCGGCGATATGGCTGGCATACAGGATATAGGTTCCGGCGCTTGCAGCCTGCGCCCCCTGTGGATAGACCAGCGAGGCAACGGGTACGGGAGAATTGAGAATGAGCTGGATGATGTCCCGGGTGGCGCTCATCAGGCCGCCGGGGGTGTTCATGGTGATGATCAAAAGCTGCGCATCATTTTCATTGGCCTGTTTGAGTCCGTATTCCACGAACTCCGTGGTCGCCGGGCCGATGCCCCCCTGGATGCCGATCATATACACGGGTGGTATGTCGTTTTCGGTTTCAGCGGAAACTGAACCGGCTAGCGGCGAGAGCAGGATAACCGCCGCCGCCGCGGCTGCAGCCAATACCCACAGTGCAGCCAGTACCGAAAGATGCCTTCCGGACCCGGTTTTTCGCTGATAGTCGAACGGGCGGATTCTGAACAGCCTTTGCATTGCTTCTATCCCTGGATGCCGTTGGTTTTGTCGTCTCTTACAAAGATATTAGCGGCCGGCTATCAAGTCAAACACACCGGATGCATCGTTTCCGTCAGAAATCCATGAATTATTCGATTTTATATTTTTCCAGCTTGTTATACAGCGTCCTCCGGGTGATGCCAAGCAGCCGGGCAGCCTCGCTCTTATTGCCACCGGCTTGTTCCAGAGCGCTGATAACGGCTGCTTTTTCGATTTCGTCCAGAGAGCTTCCAATAGAGCTTCCCGGAGAACTCCCCTGAGAATTCCCCGGAGAGTTCTCCGGAGAATCAAACGATCCAACCTCCGAAGGCTCTGTCCGCGAATTTTTTTTCGAAGCGTCCATGGCAGCGCCAGACGGGCGTTGCGCCGGCTCTTTTGCGGAAAAAACCGCCTCGCTACTCCCCTTGTCCTTTTCCGCGATGTTGAGCGGAAGGTCCTTTTCCGTGACGTATTCGCCGGGGCAGAGGATCACGGCGCGCTCCACCACGTTTTCCAGTTCCCGCACGTTGCCGGGCCAGTCATACCTGAGCAGCCGGTCCATGGCCTGCGGGGTGAACCCTTTGAGCGTTTTGCGGTTTCTTTCCGTATATCGGTTGAGAAAATGCTGGGCGAGCGCGGGAATGTCGTCGATGCGCCCTGAAAGGGGCGGAATCTGGATATTGACCACGTTGAGGCGGTAGAACAGGTCTTCCCGGAAGCTGCCGTTGGCCACCATTTGCGCCAGATCCTTGTTGGTGGCGGTGATCACCCGCACGTCCACTGCAAGGGATTTGTCCCCGCCGACCCGCTGGATTTCGCCCTCCTGCAGGACCCGCAAAAGTTTGGCCTGCATGGCCATGGACATTTCGCCCACCTCGTCCAGAAAGAGGCTGCCCTGGTGCGCCTGGACGAAGCGGCCGTCGCGCCGCTTATCCGCACCGGTAAACGCGCCTTTCTCATGGCCGAAAAGCTCGGACTCCAGCAGGGATTCGTTTAATGAAGCGCAGTTTACCGCCACCAGTGACCCGCCGGCCCGGTTGCTGTTGGCGTGAATCGCCCGGGCGATGAGTTCCTTGCCCGTCCCGCTTGCGCCGGTGATCAGAACCGTTGCTTCGGA
>SLPT01000175.1 GCA_007131845.1 Desulfobacteraceae bacterium
AGCCGGGTGAAATCACCAGGCGTTTCCGGCTTGAAATAATATCCCACAAAAGGACCGAAACCCACAACCCGATCCTGAATTTCCACCCGTATTTCCGAAACATACCCCCGGGGCACATCCAGCTCGCGTTCGTTGACGCCGGATTGTCCACACCCTTGTGCAAGCATGCAAATGACGGCAAATACACACACGGCAATTATAAAAGGGAATTCAGCTCGTGACGCCATGTTCGCTCCCCCCCCAGAGTTTGCCAATACCCCATATGCAGAGGGCAAACACCACCACAAGAACCGCGGCTGCTGCCGGCTTGCTGCCGAACCAGTCCCCCAGCGTGATCTGGCCTGCATTGGTGGGCGCATACAAAAGCGGGATCATCATTTCATGCACCTGGGCAAAGACGGCCGTGCCGCGGATTTAGGGGACGCCCTTTATATTTTTATATTCAACCATTCAGTCAATACCATACTGACAAAATCGCCTGCCCACGCCCCTACTCTTGACCCTCTCCCTCGATCTTAACGCTACTCATATGTGGCATAAAGCAGAGCGATATTAGGCTGAGACTTATCCTCTGCCTTCCTGCACAATGCCCGATATTTTATCTCATATCGTGTGTTTCCGCTGATCAAAATAGTTGTTGACACTCATGACTGATTCCCGCTAAACAGAATATTAATACGATCCATAACTTTTCTATAACCCGATTCACAACGACCGCTGCAGATACACCATCGTTCAGCTTGACAGGATGTGTAATGTGATTTCAACATTCTGGCGTTAAGAAAGAAGGGATCTTTTCGTCTTTTCCGCCAATTTCTATGTCAAGCTCAAATTTTAAGCCTCGAAATTCACTTGGTACTCCTGCGGATAAAATTTTCGCCATTCCTTGAACTTGGCTTAAAACCCTGGTTTTCGTTCGGCCGCTATTTAAAAATCGTTACTACAAGAAAAGGGAGGAAACGAAAGCTATGAAAAAAAAGAAAACCGTGTATTTTTTTCTCAGACAGGGGCTGATGCTGGCAGTTCTGCTACTTGGGCTTGCCACCATTATCGGAACAGGCAGCAGTTCATCCAACGATGAGAATGGAGCCGAAAAAGACATTCGTCCTGTTCTGTTCATCCACGGCGGCGCCGGATCGGCATCGCAGTTTGAATCCCAGGCTCAGCGATTCATGGCCAATGACTACCCCCTGAGCCATCTTGCCGTCTTCGAATATGACGGCGGCGATGGGGAAATCGTATCAGATCCCGATAAAATCGACCTTGCCAATGATCGTATCAATACCATCGTCGACGATCTTCTTGCAGATACCGGCGCAGACAAAATAAATCTGATCGGCCACTCCAGGGGCACCGGGGTAAGTTTCAACTTTCTTTCCGAACCTGAAAACGCGCAGCGGGTAGCCCGCTATGTTGCCGTTGACGGAATGGCAGCGGACGAGCCTCCCGGCGGCGTTCCCACTCTCGCCCTGTGGGGTCAGTACGTGGATCGCGAGGTTGTCGGAGCAGAAGAAAACATCTATCCCGACCCGGATAACCCTGTCGGACACATTGAGGTCTGCACCGCGGGGACGTCCTTTGTCAGAATCTACGAGTTTTTCAACGGCCAAGAACCTGCAATCAGCCATATACCTCACGCCGATGAAGATCATGTCATGATTGCCGGAAGGGCCGTATTGTTCCCCCAGAATGTCGGGGCCGAAGGCACGACACTCGAAATATACGAAGTGGACATGGATACGGGTCATATGATCTCCGATGAGGCCGTCCATACAGAGAACATCGACGCTACGGGATCATGGGGTCCGGCTCAGGTCTCAAAAGGTACAACCTACATGTTTGCCCTCAAGCGGGACGTTTCCGGCAATGACCACTATTTCTACCGCGAGCCGTTCATTCAGGACAATTATTTCATACGGCTGAACACATCCGAGCCCGATACCGGCGTCGGTCAGTATCTCCACCGGAACGCCGGGCACACCAATATCATGGTGACGAGAGACAAGGAATTCTGGGGAGACCAGGGTGACAATAACGATGTCCTCATGGTCCGTGACACGGGGGACCTTGGACCCATCAATATAGTCACCGGGGAAACCGCTTTCCTTCTGAACCGGACCAACACGCTTTTTTTGCATGACCGGAACATGGACCAGCAAAGTACTATGCCCGGACCGGATCCATTCTTTTCTCAAATACCCTTCATGTCGGGCCTTGACGTATTCATTCCCGCATCGGACCCACCCGAGCGTACTATACGGCTCGAGCTGACGCCACGGGGCGGCGGCAAGTCGCAGGTCATCAATGTTCCCAACTGGCCGTCCGATGACGTGCGGTCCGTCTCGGTTCTGTTCAGGGATTATTCGGAACCAATCAGACCCGTCGTGTTTGTCCACGGCTTTGCCGGATCGGCTTCGCAGTTCGAATCACAGGCGCAGCGGTTCATGGCCAACGGTTATCCCCTCAGATACCTGGCCGCCTATGATCACGATACATCCGGAGCAGTGGACCCGGAAAACCAGGTGGAGCCCCTTGATGATATTATCGATGCCATCCTGGCGGACACCGGCGCCGAACAAGTCGACCTGATCGGACATTCAAGGGGTACGAGGGTAAGCCAGTTCTACCTGGCAGATCCCCTTCGGGCAGCCAAGGTTGCCCACTACGTGAACGTCGACGGATTCCCTGCAGACGAGTCCCCCGGAGGCGTTCCCACGATGGCTTTGTGGGCGGACGGCCGGTTGTTCACCGGTGGATTTCCACCTCAAGATCCGTATGCACGGGAAATTCCGGGCGCAACAAATGTTTATCACCTGGAACAGGCCCACATCGAGATTGCCACATCAAGGGAATCTTTCGTGGACATGTTCACTTTCTTTAACGACAGAGAACCTGCAGTTGATACGGTTTCAGAATTCCCCGTTGAAACAGTCGAGATAGCCGGCGCCGTCAATTATTTTCCGACAAATGCGGGCGCGCCGGGATCACTCGAGATTTATGAGATTAACCCTGATACGGCCATCAGGATCGGTGATCCTGTGGCTTCCTTGGCCATCGATGCAGCCGGCGACTGGGGCCCCCTCTGGGTCGACAAGGGAGCAACTTACGAGTTTGCCTTTCAGCATGAAAGCGACGGCAACCATTATTTTTATCGTGAGCCCAACATTGCCGACAACTACTTTATTCGTCTCAACACATCCGACCCGGACGATGCCGATGCACTCGGAGCCAAACTCTCCCGATCGGAAAATCACACCAATATTGTCATCACCCGGGACAAGGAAATGTGGGGCAACCAAGGAGTGGTCGATAACGACATCATCGAAATTGACGGCACCAATATTCTGGATTCGGATGGGGGAGAAATGGCGGCGGCGCGCGCCAAGCACCTCTCCGCCCTGTTCCTCATGGACTGGGGTCCTGAAAAGGCTGCGGAACCGGGTGAAGCCGGAAGCGAACCGGATCAGGCAACCGACCTGACCGAACCCATTGAAACATTTCACAGCACCGCTTTTATGTCCGGCCTCGACCTGTACATGCCCGCAGCTGATCCATGGGACGCTACTATAGAGGCCAGAATGACGCCTCGCGGAGAAGCAGGAGCAGTCCAGGTTTTGAACGTTCCCAACTGGCCCTCTGAGGACGTTCGCATATCGGTCCATTTCAGAGATTTCGTTCAGGATTAGCAAAAGGTCGCTTAACACGGACCATTGATGCACGCAAAAAAAAAGGCGGCTGCCCTCCAAGGGTAGCCGCCTTTTAACATCCCCCTCTTACTAATCCGTTATATCCCGTGCCCAGCTCAGAGCCGCGGAAACCGACGGAAACCCCATGGTAGACGTGAGCACGACCAGCGCATGATGGATTTCCTCCCGGCTTGCCCCTGCCTTGAGGGCCCGCCGTGTATGGCTGTGCACGGCCCCTTCGAGCCTGAGGGCGGCGGCAGCAGCCATCTGCACCAATTCCACCGTTTTTTCGTCCAGCGGTCCTTCCGCACGAGTGGCCTGCCCCAGCTCGGAAACGGCCTTCATAAGACCGGGGTGCTCAGACTGCATTACCTTGTAGTGCTTGGGGTGAAGGGACGCCCTTTATATTTTTATATTCAACAATTCGGACAATATCAAACTTTCTTCAGCAACGATTTTCCCACCATTCCTTACTGCCACACTCACTGTTGGAACTGCAATTTTAAGGTGATCAGCGACCTCAGTCATCGACATGCCCAGTTCCCTTACACTCCAGTAACAAACAAGTGCCCGGCCCTTTACAACTGTTCTCTCCTTGGATGGGCCGATCAGTGAGAGGCTGGGTATCAAGAGTAATTCAGCGACTGCTGTAACAATATCATCCAATTGAATGCCGTTGGCGGTCAATTGGTATCGCTTGTTTATTGCCTCCTGCGCGTCTGACAATACCATACTGACAAAATCACTGTCACCCAATATGCGCTCATCGCTTTTCTGGAAAACGCCGGCCTTACGCAAGGAATGAACGGCTGTCCAGCCGCCGGCGCTTCGTACCAGCCCGCCGCCGGTAAGCGCCGGTTGCTTCCCCAACTCAAGGCCTTTAACAACGTATTGCCGATATCGGCTTTGCGCCGTCGGCTTTCTATCGTCGAAGTAAGTCAACACCTCTTTTACGGACTGCCAGGTATTTTCTTTTTTCCCCAGAATATAACTGTGACCGGCAAAACAATACCTGTCCAGCGCCGCCATATCTTTGACCAACCCGGCCCTTAATGGATTCAGATGGATATAACGCACCAGTTCCTTTAAGTAAGCGTCTTGCTGACAAAGAATTGATTTATAACGGTTTTGAAACAAATGCCCGCTTCTTCGATGACGACGGTTATGACTGATGGCATAACCTGTCAGCAAACGCCGCATGACCGAGGAGACCGGCACATCGCCGGTCTTTAACAACAAATGGAAATGATTGGGAATCAATGCCCATGCAAAACATTGGGTCCGTGTTTCCGTAACCAACTCACCAAGGCGTTCAATAAAATTTTCCCGGTCCTTATCGTCCCGGAATATTCGGCCTCGTTCGATTCCTCTGGCAATGATATGATGCACCGCGCCCGGCGCATCTATTCTGGCTTTTCTGGGCATGAAAAATTTTTACCAAAAAAAGAAAGCCCTGTAAATATAAAAATATAAAGGGCGTCCCCCCCGTTCCCTTATGAAGCCGTATCCAATCCTTTTGAGTTTATTCAGGAAATGATAAAAAAACCACATAAAAAATGGATGGATTGCCATCTATATTAATTTCAGGGGGCCTGCTCGTGAAAGAATTTGATTGGCGTCCGTTGTATCCCAAATCAGCCTGGAGGAATGCTTCGGGTTGAGCATGGATCTGTTATGGATTATCTTTATCAAAGCCTTAAAAACGGGGCATCCGATACGAACCTTCTACAGACGACATCACCTGCGAATTATGGAAATCAAACAGATGAAAGATAATATTATGAAACCCCAACAAACGTTACTTGTCTTTTTCCTGTTGATATTTGTTGCATCCACCGCTTTAACAGCGGCCGAAGAACCGTTGCGGCTTGATTTGAACAGCCGGGACATTTCCGAGGTGCATTTTACAGACAAAAATGACACCCAGCTAAAGCTCTCCGAATCCGCAACTTTAAAGCTGAAAAATATAACTGAGAAGAACGTCGGCAAAACATTATCGGTATTGTACATGAATGAGGCTATCGTAACCGCGACAATTCAGGTAGTGATACCGTCCGGTCAAATTAGAATATCCAGGCCTTCCGATTCCATCCGGGAGGAGATGGAAAAACTACAAAATAATCGGAAAGCATGTCCCTGAAGCCCTGAATACCACAGCAGGAAGTGTGACAGGCGCGTCCTGAGATAGAAGAGCACTTCCCGTAACAACGCCGTATCCTGTCTGATTTCAGATCATTCAAACCGGCGGCCGATAATGGCAGGTCACTGCTTCCGGTCATGAATGTTCCCGGAGTGTTCCCGGAATCGCCTTGAGGATTGAAGCCAGTGTTACAGTCTGTTTCGTGGAACAGAAGGCAGATTCAACCCCCATCGGATAGCAATCAGACGCAGACCGATCACGACTGCCACCCCGATTGAGAAGGCGAGCGTTTCAGGAACCGACAGTGCGTAGAGGCTCAAGTAGATAACAATTCCCGCAATGGCCGCAGTCGCATAGATCTCCTTTCGCAAAACAAGCGGGACACGGGCGGTAATAATGTCGCGCAGCATTCCGCCCATGACACCTGTCATTGCCCCCATAATGATCACGATCAACGGCGAGTGTCCTGCCTCCATCGCGAGCTTCGCTCCGG
>SLPT01000367.1 GCA_007131845.1 Desulfobacteraceae bacterium
AAGTTAGAGACAAAATTCAAGACAGGCTCACCTCACTTTCCGACTCCTACATGCAGGAAAAAACGGCAAAAATCGAAGGCCGGCTTTTCGAATTCGCCAATTTCAATGAATCCGAAACTGTTTTGTTTTACCTGAAACCCGATTATGCCGTGAATACCCGGCGAATCGTGGAAAGATGCCTGCGTATCCCGAAAAAAATCGTTCTGCCCGCTTTTGGCAAAGACCGGCGCATCACGCTATGGAAAATCGGCAGCCTCGAAAACGACACCCTCTCCGACGGGGTTACCCCGAATCCGGAACGATGCAAACCGGTATCTTTCAAAGAGGTTGATATCGCGGTGATTCCGGGCGTGGCCTTCGATGAAAAAGGCGGACGCCTGGGAACCGGCAGGGGACATAACGACCGCATGATGCCAAAACTGCCCAATACGACGCGCAAGGTCGCCCTGGCGCTGACAGAGCAGATCATTGCCCAGATTCCCATGGAACCCCACGACAAGTACGTCGACATTATCATCACCGACAAACGGACCATCTACAAGATCTGACATATCTCATGAAACCCGTCGTTGCCATCGTCGGCCGGCCCAATGCCGGCAAATCCACATTATTCAACCGGATCACGGAAACAAGGGACGCTTTGGTGGACAGCACACCGGGCGTTACCCGGGACCGCCGCTACGGCAGCGCCACTTTCCGGGATGTCGGGTTCACCCTGATCGACACCGGCGGTTTTTATTCCTCCGCATCGGATATATTTGCGGACAAAACCCGCAGCCAGATCCGCTACGCCATGGAGGATGCGGACGCCATCATCGCGCTTTTCGACGGCACGCAGGGGGTCTCCCCCCACGACCACGACATCATGGAGATGCTTCGCGGCGCTTCCTGTCCCGTGATATATGCCGTGAACAAGATGGACAACCTCCGGCGGGAGGAGGCCATAAGCGACTTCTATGCCTTTGGCATCGATGAAGTATGGCCCGTTTCCGCGGAACACGGCCACGGCGTCTATGAACTGCTGGAAAAACTGGTGGCGCTGCTGCCGGCATCCGAAGCGGAAGAAGCGGTCGAGCCGATCCGGATGGCCATCGTGGGCCGGCCCAACGTGGGCAAATCCTCACTGATCAACCGGATCACGGGGGAGGAACGGGTGATCGTATCTGATATTCCCGGCACCACGCGGGATGCCATCGACACGCTGGTGACGGTTAACGACCGGCCCTACCGCATCGTGGATACCGCCGGCATCCGGAGAAGGGGGCGCGTGGATGAAAAACTGGAAAAATACGCCGTCATCAAGGCGATGGATGCCATTGCGCGCTGCGATATCGCCCTGGTCATGATCGATGCGGCGGACGGCATCGTGGAACAAGACATCAAGATCGCTGGATATGCCCATGAAAAGGGGCGTGCATCCATCTTCCTGCTCAACAAGTGGGATCTTGTCGAAAAAGACGAGGGCACATTCCGGCAGTACAAAGACGACCTCAACCACGCCGCCTCGTATATGAGCTACGCGCCCTTTCTGACCCTGTCCGCCAAAACCGGCCGGCGGGTACCCAAAATTTTCGACGCCGTGGAGGATGTCTACAAGCAGTTTTCCTTCCGGTGCGCCACCGGCCCGTTAAACCGCATCATTATGGACGCCACCGAACGGACCGAGCCCTCCCTTTTCCGGGGACGGCGGCTCAAATTTTACTATGCCACCCAGGTTTCCACAAAACCGCCGACGTTTGTTTGTTTCGTAAACTACCCGGAAGGGGTTCATTTTTCTTACCAGCGCTACCTGGTCAACCGGATCCGCGAGGCCCTGAAGCTGGATAAAGTGCCGGTGCGCCTGGTTTTCCGAAAACGGGAGGGCAGCAGCAACCGTCCCGCAAAGGGGAAATTACGGCCCAAAAAAACCGGCAGAAAGCCTGTAAAAAAACGCGGAAGGTGACCTGTTGGATCTTTTCGAATACCAGGCCGAACAAGCCGGGGCCGGGGAAAGGCCCCTTGCCGAGCGGATGCGGCCGGCGAATCTTGAAGAATTCATCGGCCAAAAAAACGCGGCCGGAAAAGATTCGCTCATCGCCCGGGCCGTTTTGGAAGACCGGATTTTCTCGATGATCCTGTGGGGGCCGCCGGGTACCGGGAAAACCACGCTGGCCCGCATCCTGGCCGCAAAAACCCGGTGCCACTTCGTATCGTTTTCAGCCGTGCTCTCCGGCGTCAAGGATATCCGGCAGGTGATCGAAACGGCCAGGGAGCAGAAACGCATCCACCGCAGGCGGACAATCCTGTTCGTCGATGAAATCCATCGATTCAACAAATCCCAGCAGGACGCATTTCTGAACCACGTGGAATCCGGTCTTATCACCCTGGTGGGCGCCACCACCGAGAATCCTTCTTTCGAGGTAATACCGGCACTTCTGTCCCGCTGCCGGGTCATTACCCTTGATCGGCTCTCGGCGGAAGACCTTGTTGAAATTCTGCGCCGCGCCCTGGCGGACCCGGAACGGGGGATAGGAAAAATGAACCTGGAAGCTGAGGATACGGCGCTTTCCTACATCGCGTCGGCAAGCGACGGGGACGCCCGCTCGGCGCTTAATTCCCTTGAAATCGCCGCCATGATGGCATCCGGCAGGCAGCCGGGATCAGAAAAGGAAGCCGGCCCGTCCGTAGCCGACCCATCCGCAATTAGTGCGCCGCGGCTGATCACTGCAGCCCACGTGGAAAAGGCCATCGAAAAAAAGGCGCTTCTGTACGACAAGTCCGGAGAGGAGCACTACAACCTCATATCCGCCTTTCACAAGAGCATGCGCGGATCCGATCCGGATGCATCCGTGTACTGGTTTGTCCGCATGATGGCGGCGGGGGAAGACCCCCTCTATATCGCCCGGCGAATGGTCCGTTTCGCCTCCGAAGACGTCGGCAATGCCGATCCCCGGGCCATTACCGTGGCCATGGACGCCATGAACGCCTACCGGCTTATCGGATCCCCGGAAGGGGATCTCAACCTCGCCCAGGCGGCCATCTACCTGGCATCGGCCCCCAAGAGCAACCGGGTATACGACGCATACAACCGGGCTGCGGAAGCCGTTCGACAAACCGGATCACTGCCCGTCCCCAAGCATATCCGCAACGCCCCGACCCGGCTGATGAAGCAACTCGACTACGGCAAAGGATACCGCTACGCCCATGACTACGAAGACGGCTACGTGCACCAGGAGCACCTTCCGGACAAAATCCGGGAAACAATCGGAAACCGAAGGTTTTACGAGCCGACCGACCGGGGCTATGAAAAGATTATCCGCCAGCGCCTGGAATATTACCGGGGTTTTGGGCATGATCCGCAAAAAGACGACTGACACAGGAAGTATCCTTTAACCGCCACAAGGCTGGTCCGGGAACGAACGTTTTGTAAGATGCGGCAGACAGACGGCTTTCAGGAGGGTTTCCGCTGCGGATCGAAGGATTTCACCGCATCCCTGAAACGATAGAAGACATCCTCCCCGGGATCGGCCGAATAACGCAGTTCGACGTACAAATGCGTAATCTCCTGAATGGGGTCCTCAAGATCGGGCCGGCGCCGGGCGGCTTCTTTGGCAAAGTCCAGCGGCCCGGTTCCAAAACGCCTGGGAATCCCGGCGCGGGCAAGCTTTTCCAGAAAGACAAGATAAAACCGCTTAACGGTATCGGCCTTTTTTGCCTTCGGCCGCAACTGAAACACCAGATATCCGGCAAACAATAAAAAAACCAGCACGACACCGGCTCCCAGAAGCTTTACCGCGCCGCCCCGTCGCGTATAGCCGATCCCGATGCGGTCGAGAATCTCCCGCTGCTGTTCGTAAGAATAGCCGCTGAACCACGCTTCCCACTGCATGGACAACGCATCCAGACCGAAGCGGACCTGCGAGAAGAACGAGGAAAACGGACGAAGGTATCGCTGCGTCAGCCCTGAAAACTCTTCCGGCGACAGCGCGCCTTCGAGACCGCCGTCTGCCCTGCCCGGCGCCACGGCCAGCGTCGGATCGACCCGGAACCATCCCTTTTCCGGACACCATACCTCAGCCCATGCATGCGCATGCAACTGCCGCACGATCAGGTAATTTCCGTACGGATTGACTTCACCGCCCAAATACCCACCCACGACCCGTGCGGGTATCCCTGCCGCCCGCATCAAAAATGCAAACGCCGAAGCATAGTGCTCGCAGTACCCCTGCCGGGATTCGAACAGGAAATCATCGACCGGATGGGAGCCGGCCTGCGGCGGCCGAAGCGTATAGATGAAATCCTGAGCCCGGAAATAGTCGAGTATCGCTTCTGCAATCTGCTCCGGTTCGGGCCGAAGCTCCAGGAAACGCGCTGCAAGATCCCGGCTTCTGGGATTTCCCGATCCCGGCAGGGAAATAAAATCACTGCCGGGAAACGGCGTGCTTCCCGTATGCCCCCGTAACCGCGAAACGGCATTGTAGCGTCTGGTGCGATGAACGGCGTCGTCCGATAATGCCGTAAAATCCTCGTAAAGCGTCGAATCGGCCGGGGCGGATTCGGGATAATCGAGCAGAAACAGCCACCGGCTGCGATGCGGTTCCAGAATGACCCGATACCCGGTGGTCTCTCCGGTACCGTCAGGAGGCGTTCCAAGCGCAGAGGGCCTTCTTTGGCGGTGCCACGCTTTTCCGTCAAAGCGGACGAAACTTATCCCGCGCCAGTACTGATCCCGGAAACCGGGAATATCGTCTTCGAATTCCACCCGAAACGCCACCGAGTCGTCTTCAACCAGCCCGGAAACGCTGCCCGGAGAAAGCTCACCGGAAAACCCCGTAACACCGGTATCCGATCGGGTGATACCCACAAGGCTCCCGTCCATCCGGGGAAACAAAAAAAACAAAACCAGCATCACCGGCAGCGCCTGTCCCATGATCACGGCACCGGTGCGAAAATGCTCCCGCAGGCTGCGGCCGGGATCGTTGATCCGGACCAGGACCGCCGTGGTGACCAGCACGGATGCGAACATGTAAAGGATCATAAACAGGGAATCGTTTTCAAGAAGCCCTGTAATTACGATGAAATATGCCAGAAAAAGTGTCACCATCCGATCCCTGTGGGTCGAGACCTCGAACGGCTTGATTGCCGACATCACGGCAAGAAGACTGATATAGGCGCTTGAATCGATGCGGGTATGGTACGTGACAAGCAGGCCCAGGATGCCCGCAACAGCCAGCCCGATGCGCGCGGGCCTTCCGGGAAGGGGCCGGCTGCGGGATACGCAGAACAGGATATATCCCCAGTTGAGTGCGCACCAGGCGATAACCCAGGGGGGAAGTATTGGGACATGGGGCAAGGTGGCCGCGAAAAGCGCCATCAGCAGTGAGGGGAGATATTTCCGGGAGTCATCCATGGCGTTCTTCCTTCCCGAAAAGCGCCAGCTCCTTCAGGCAGCGGTGCCGATGGACGCCGCCCGTGTCCGGCTGGAAAGTTATGCCGGGTAAAGCCAGGCCATATGGGCGGTTTTCCCGTGATGCCTCAAGGATCATCCCGCACAGCATCGAAAGCCGTTCCTCCGCGTCCTTCCCCCGGATAGCCGAATAATCGAAAACCAGGCTTCGCGGACTTTTCGAACCGGAAAAATCCTTGGTCAGTGCGCCCTGCCCCCGGGACAGCGATTTCCATGAAATATGACGAAACGAATCTCCCGGCTCATACGTTCTGAGTCCCCTGAAATCGTCGACCCCGGCGGATCGCACAGAGATCTCGCTTCCGGAATCTTCTCCGGGACTTTCATCCCGTACCGGCACATGTCCCGTTGCCGGAGCCGGATACACAATGCACCGCACGTCCGGTTGCAATACCGACCATGCACAGAAAAGCCCCAATGGATAAATGCAGGAGATTGTAAAAGACGCCGGCCGCAGAAATCCCCGCCGGGGCGCGGGGATCCCGACGGAAACGCGTCGGTCGGAGCGGGGTGCAATGTCCGCAATGACTTCCGGGTGTTTTCCGATGGAAACGGAAAGAGCCCGGCGCTCCTGCCCTCCTGTGCGGAGGGCCAGCGCGAAATCGGCATCCTCCCCAGCAAATACGGGTCGCGCGGCAACGGAAAGGATCTTCAGTCCCAGCAGATTCCGGTACGTATGGATCATGGATACCAGGGACATCCCGCCAAGAAGAAAAACAAGCAGAAACCCCAGGTTGTTGTTGTAATTGATGGATCCCGCAAGCATGGCGAAAAGGATCATGAAAAACACGAACCCCTGCCGCGTGGGAAAGATATAGACCCGCTGACGGTCCAGCACGACCGGCAACGGATCGGTTTTTTTCGGCCT
>SLPT01000089.1 GCA_007131845.1 Desulfobacteraceae bacterium
GGGACGTAGAGCTCCATAAAAGCAATATCTGCCTGATCGGACCGACCGGCAGCGGCAAAACGCTTCTGGCCCAGACGCTGGCCAGGTTTCTGAACGTCCCGTTTACCATCGCGGACGCCACTAGCCTGACCGAAGCCGGCTATGTGGGAGAGGATGTGGAAAACATCATCCTGGCGCTTCTCCAGAACGCGGACTACGACGTGGAGAAGGCCCAGCGCGGCATCGTCTATATCGACGAGATCGACAAGATCGCCATGATGAGCGACAACCCGTCCATCACCCGTGATGTCTCGGGCGAGGGGGTGCAGCAGGCGCTTTTGAAGATCATCGAGGGGACGCTTGCAAGCGTGCCCCCCAAAGGCGGCCGCAAGCATCCGCAGCAGGACTTCGTAAAGGTGGATACCTCGAACATCCTTTTCATCTGCGGGGGAACCTTCAACGGGCTGGAAAAGACCGTGGAAAGGCGGCTGGGTTCCCATACTATGGGATTCGGCGCCGCCATTACCAGCCAGAAGGACCGGTCCACTTCCGATCTGCTGAAAATGGTGGAAACCGAAGACCTGGTCAAGTTCGGGCTGATCCCGGAATTCGTGGGCAGGCTGCCGATCGTCGCAACCCTGCAGAGCCTGGATGAAGCCGCACTGATCCGGATCCTTACGGAACCGAAAAATGCGCTGGTCAAGCAGTTCAAAAAGCTCTTCGAACTTGAGGGCGTCAACCTTCGATTCACCGACGGGGCGCTTGCCGCCATCGCCCGTGAAAGCTCCAAGCGGAATTCCGGGGCACGGGGGCTTCGCGCCATTCTCGAGTCGAGCATGCTCGACATCATGTATCACCTTCCCTCCATGACCGGGGTCAAGGAATGCGTCATCGGGGAGGAAGTCATTTTGCACAATGAAGAACCGATCCTGCTCTATGAGCAGCAGAAGCCTAAAAAGCAGGCATAAAGAGACAGACTATTCATATGGTACACATACCCAAAATATTCAGGCAGACGGACGGAGTCGCCATGACACCGGTGCTCCCCCTGCTGCCGCTTCGCGACATTGTCGTCTTCCCCTACATGGTCTCGCCCCTGTTCGTTGGGCGGACCATGTCCATCAACGCCCTTTCCGAGGCGATGCACGAGGAAGACAAGTATATATTTTTAGCCACACAGACAAGTCCCGGCGATGACAACCCGGGACCGGACGATATCAACCGGACGGGAACCGTTGCAAAGGTTCTCCAAATGCTTCGCCTTCCGGACGGAACGGTCAAGACCGTCGTGGAGGGAAAGCATCGGGCCCGCATCGTCCGCTTCGTCGACAACCACAGCTTCTTCCAGGTTCAGCTGGAACTCATTGCGGAGCCGGAACTCGACGATTCCCGGAAAGTTGCTTATTTCAAGAACACCATCGACAGTTTCAAGGAATATGCGGAGCTTCACAAAAATATTTCCACTGAAACCGTTGACAAAATATCGGCCATCATCGACCCGGTGCAGCTTCTTTACACCACCGCATCGCAGTTCTCCTTCAAGACGGGGGAAAACCAGAAGCTTCTGGAAACCGAATCCATCGAGGAGCGACTCTCCCTGCTGATCGAGCTGATCAAACAGGAAACCGTCATTCTCCAGACGGACCAGCAGATCAAGGGCCGGATCAAGAAGCAGATGGAGCAGAGCCAGAAAAACTACTATCTCAATGAACAGATCCGGGCCATCAAGAAGGAGATGGGCGACGACGAAGCGGAAGAGGACGAACTCCAGGAACTCGAGGAGCGGATCCGGGAAAAGGAGCTTTCCGAGGAGGCCACGGAAAAGGTCTGGCAGGAGTTCAAAAAACTCAAGCGGATGACCCCCATGTCGGCCGAGGCCACGGTGACCCGGAACTACATCGATTGGATCCTGAGCCTTCCCTGGAACGAATACTCGGAGACCTCCGAGGACATCGATACGGCCGAAACCATCCTGGATGAGGACCATTACGGCCTGGAGCGCCCCAAGGAGCGCATCCTGGAATACCTGGCCGTCCAGGCGCTGGTCAAAAAGATCAAGGGCCCCATCCTGTGCCTCGTGGGTCCGCCCGGCGTGGGCAAGACGTCTCTTGCCAAGTCGGTGGCCCGGGCCACGGAACGTGAATTCGTAAGGCTGTCATTGGGCGGCGTCCGGGACGAGGCGGAAATCCGGGGACACAGGCGCACCTATATCGGCGCCATGCCCGGAAAGATCCTCCAGTCCCTGCGCAAGGCAGGGGTCAACAACCCGGTCTTCTGCCTCGACGAAATCGACAAGATGAGCATGGATTTCCGGGGAGATCCGTCCGCGGCCCTGCTCGAGGTACTCGACCCCGAGCAGAACTATGCGTTCAACGACCATTACATCGACATGGACTACGACCTGTCGAACATCCTGTTTATCACTACGGCCAACACGCTGCCGGATATCCCGCTTCCCCTGCAGGATCGGATGGAAATCATCCGTCTGCCCGGATACACGGAATACGAAAAGCACAAGATCGCCGAGCAGTTCCTGATCCCCAAGCAGACCGGGCAAAACGGCCTGGATGCGGAGCAGGTTCGGTTTTCGAAAAATGCCGTGCTCATGATTATCCGGAACTATACCCGGGAAGCCGGCGTCCGGAGTCTCGAACGGCAGATCGCATCTGTATGCCGGAAAATCGCCCGGAAAATTGCCAAGAAGGAATCAGACGGAACGATCAACGTGGACACCCGCTCCATCCAGAAGTACCTGGGACCATTGCAGTACCGCAAGAGCCAGGTGGAGGAAAAGGACCAGGTGGGCATCGTGATCGGCCTTGCCTGGACGCAATTCGGCGGGGAGCTGCTCTTCGTGGAAAGCGCCATCATGGCCGGCAAGGGGGATTTCCGGGTGACGGGAAAATTGGGCGATGTGATGCAGGAGTCCGCAAGAGCCGCAATCAGTTACGTGCGCTCCCGCGTCGGGCAGTTCAACATCGACCCCCAGTTCTATGAAAACATGGATATCCACGTGCACGTGCCGGAAGGGGCAACCCCCAAGGACGGCCCATCCGCCGGCATTGCCATGTGCACCTCGATCATATCGACCCTGGCGAAGCTGCCGGTCCGGAAAAACGTGGCCATGACCGGTGAGATTACCCTGCGGGGGCGGGTTCTGCCCATTGGCGGGCTCAAGGAAAAAATCCTGGCGGCCCACCGGGGAGGCATCGACAAGGTCCTCATCCCGAAGGAAAACGAAAAGGATCTCAAGGAGATTCCCGCAAGCATCACCCGGCATCTCGAAATCGTGCCGGTGGAACACATGGACGAGGTAATCGCCCATTCCATCATCATGGACGAAGGGATTTCCCTTTACAAGAACCCGGAGCAGTTCCGGATGCACATGCCGGAAGCCGACCGGGCCCGGGCGATGCTTACGAACCACTAAAAAAAAACCAATCCGGGCCCTTTTTATCTTGACAAGACGGCCGCCGGATTGTAAAAAGCTATTTTTAAACGCTGGCGAAACAACGTCGGCAAAAAATCATTTGAAAATGGCATTCATGCCGGCAAATGGTTTCTACGGGCGGGTAGCTCAGTTGGGAGAGCGGCGGCCTTACAAGCCGTAGGTCACAGGTTCGAGCCCTGTTCCGCCTACCAGTCATTACCGCAAAGCATGCGGGGGCGTAGCTCAGTTTGGTTAGAGCGCCGGCCTGTCACGCCGGAGGTCGCGAGTTCGAGTCTCGTCGCTCCCGCCACAAATTAAAAAAGGGGTTTAAGAGCAATCTTAAACCCCTTTTTTATTGCCCTTATTTAGCTTAAACGATGCGCTTCCTTCGTCAGCGCATCCTATGGCTCTGCAAAGTTCACCGCTTCAAGACAGCGGGCGATGCCTACACCCATGACGCTGCCCACCGGATGCTTTCTTCTTGCCGGCATAGTCGGAAAAGCCACCGACTCAACCTTCCGGAAACTCCTTCGGAAATCCCCCCTCCCCGTTTGCATCATCTCCCGCAAATCCTCAAAATAAACCCTAACGGTGGGTGCGTCATATCTTCGAATGCACCACGCTTTCCCGGTACTTGTTGATTGCGGCCATCCGGCTGGAAACACCCAGTTTCTTATAAATATTGTAATTGTGGGTTTTGACGGTCGTTACGGCGATGCAAAGCTCCGATGCGATTTCCTGGTTGGACAGCCCCCGGGCAATATGGCCCAGAACCGCTCTTTCCTGGCGGCTCAAGGGATTTTCCGCGGCCTGCATGGAAACAGCCGGCGGAGGCACGGAAGCATGCGGGTCCGGTGCCGCATCAACTGACGGTGGCGCGCTGCCCGCCCCCCGGATCGCATCCAACAGCTTCCGGGCATAGTCCACGCACTCGCCGGCATAAACGGCCTTTTCGAGCAAGGAAGCCATTGGCTCTCCTTCATTGACAAACACGCGCATGGATCCTTCAGGCCCGGCAAGTCCGATCGCCTGCTTCAACAATTTGCGCGCCACATCGTCTTCCCCCTGTAAATCCCTGGCAAGGGCATACAAAACCAAAGCCTCTATCTCCGCTTCTCCCATACCCAGACGGCGGATTTCGAAAAGCAGCCCCGCAATTGTATCCAGTATATCCGTCATGGAAATCCGTGCGCGATGTTCCCCCCGAATCCGCCATTCGGCGATATGGAGCCTTATCAGGCTGAGTTTTTCCGTCATGCGGATCTTGTGCTCGAACGGGACCGGATAGCGACGATCCCCGGTTTTCGCTTCCTTAAGCAGGACGCCGTTTTCCTCCGCCACCGCAAAGGCCCGCCGGATACTA
This sequence comes from Desulfobacteraceae bacterium, assembly GCA_007131845.1. Lineage (GTDB taxonomy): Bacteria > Desulfobacterota > Desulfobacteria > Desulfobacterales > Desulfosalsimonadaceae > B1SED10-16. The sequence continues at coordinate 4,773 of SLPT01000089.1, forward strand.
TCGGGGAAGCCGCCGAACCGGCACAAAAGATACCGGATGCGAAGCGCCCCGGACAGGGACCTCGCCCTGGGACAATACACGGAAAGCTTCTCCATTTTCCGCAAAGGGTGCAGTACATCGCGCTCTTTTTCGCCCGTGAAAAGGCGCAGGTAAAACATCAGTTCATAACTGAACAGGATGATATAGGTCTCACCCAGCAAACTGACCGACGGCATCGCTTTTTCGAACAGCGTACCGGCCTCTTCCATCCGGTTTCTTTCATAAAGTATTTGGGCCCGGTGCATATCGTAGTAGCTAAGCATTTCCGGGGCGATTCGACGGGTTTCCAAAAAAGCGTCCCGGACAGACTGCATGCCACTTTCGCAGATTTGCTCCGCATTCTGCAGGCAACCACGGATGCGGGCGAGAAATATCCGGAACGAATCGGCAAGCACTACCTGGAAGCGAAACTCACCGATAAACGCTGCGGAGCGCGCCTCCTCCAGGCAGGCGGAGCAGGCCTGGAGATCGCCCGTATCCAGATGGACAAGGGCAAGCGTAAAAAGCGTGTTGGTCCGGATTAACGTATTGCTTTTGCTGTCGTCGAATTTTTCGAGCGTTTTCTTTCCCAGCTCGATGACCCTGCCGGACGGCTCGTTGCGGGAATACGCCAGATGCACCCGGATCGCATCCACATGGGGAGAAAGCAGCTGGTATACCGTGTTTTCCTCCCGGGCTTCGGTTTCATCCGGATAGAACTTTTCCACATCGGACAAAAGATGTTCAATGGCATGAAACGGCATGGACTGAAACCGGGAAAGGTGCGTCAGGAACAAGGCCCATGCATAGCTTATGCTGAGAAAAGGGTTCTCGGCAACACGGTTTTTGGGAAGCGCCCGGATCCAGCGCAGCGCGGTATCCAGATCACCTCGCAAGATAGCGACGCCGGCGTACCGGGATATCAACTCCCCGGCCAAGTCCCAGTTTTTTGCGGCCACGGCATGGTGGATGGCCTCGTTGGGCATCCGGTTGTTCCGATACCAGTTGGCGGCGCGCCCGTGCAGCATTGGCACCCGTTCGGGGCGCTCCTGGCGAAGCCTTGCCCGAAGCGTTTCGGAAAAAAAGTGGTGGTAGCGGTACCAGTAAGGCTTCTTGTCCAGCGGAATAACGAACATGTTGGCCCGGCACAATTCCTCCAGCAGGGTCGCGCTGTCCCCGCGGCCCGTGACGGCATCGCACAGCGGGGCATTCATGCGCGACAGGATTGACGTATCCAGCAGAAACGACTGAATATACGGCGGCTGAAACGAAAACACCTCGTCCATGAAGTATTCGGCAATATGCTCCTTCATCTGCATAAGCGCATCCGGATTGTCGGTGCGGATGCGGCCGCCGGCAAGGGCTGCGATCTGGAGTCCCGCGGGCCACCCCTCGCAGGCGGCTGCAAGCGTGGAAATCTCATCATCGGCCAGGCGTTTTCCCATCACCTGCCGGGTAAAGCTGGCGGCCTCGGCAGCGGTAAAACGCAAATCCTCCATGCCGATCTCATGCA
>SLPT01000137.1 GCA_007131845.1 Desulfobacteraceae bacterium
ATCAGCTTTTCCAGGAGCGTGGTTTTTCCGGAGTTGGAAAAACCCGATACGGCTGCCAGGGGAATATCCTTTTGCCCCGGGGGTTGACGCACCGCAGGTTTTGCAGCAGGGGAATGCGGGTCGTTCATATTTGTTTCAAATCCATGCAGGTCGTGTTGTTTGTATGCCGATTGTCGATTCATAGCAGTATATTCGAAAAATCCCGCAGCAAAAAGGGTTTTTTATTTATTCAGCATCCCAATCCAAAGGAGCAGTCCGGAAACCCGCATTCCGTGCAATTCAGGCAAAGCCCCCCGTGACCCATAAGCGCCAGTTCCTTTTTTCCTACCTTCTGTCCGGCCAGGATCCGGGGCAGCACAAGGTCGAGTACAGTCGCACGGTGGTGCAGGGCGCATGCCGGAATTCCCAGAACAGGAACCGAACCGATACAAGCGCTCATGAACATGGCTCCGGGAAGAACGGCCGCGCTGTAATGCATGTCCCGGGCTCCGGCCATCTGGATCCCCTTTCGGGTCACATCGTCGGGATCCACGCTCATGCCGCCGCTGATCAGGATCAGATCGCAGCCGGCGGCAATGTGAGTGGTGAGGGCATCCCGGATCCGATCGGCATCGTCGGGCACAAAGATAATCTCCTTCACCAACGATCCCAGGGCCTCGATTTTTTCTTTCAAGACAGGCGCAAAGCGGTCCTTGATCAAACCGTTGTACACCTCGCTGCCCGTGATGATCAGTCCAGCATTCATCTGCTGCAGCGGCCGGACGGATAATATGCCGCCGCTTTGGGCTGCGACCTGTCCGGCGCGCTCCACGGGGGCTCGTTTCATCACCAGGGGGATCGCCCGTGTTCCCCCAACCAGGTCGCCTTTTTTTACAAGGGTATTGGTGTGGCGCGTGGCACACATGACCTCGTCGGTCATATTGAACGCGGCCAGGGCCGCAGTATTCACCGTAAAGAGTCCGTCAAAGGCGGCATGCAGGTTGATTCGACCCTCGGACGGTGTGTTTTCGAATACAACGCCAGCTCCTGCAAGGCTTTCCGCCAGCAGGGCCGCAGCCTCGTTTTCATGAATTTCGTCATCGGCGAGATCGATCAGGTAGAGGTTGTTCTTACCCAGTTTTTGCAGCTTGCATACATCCTCGTCACATACCCGGTGCCCCTTTTTGAACGCGGGACCCTTGAACCCGTTTTCGCTGATCTCCGTGATGTCATGGGCCAGCTCCGTTCCAACGGCTTCTTCCAGTGCGATTTTTTTCAGCACGGTACATCCTCCTTTTCCCGGCCAATGGGTTCCGGTGTACGGTTCATCCCGGACCAGGTCACTTCCTTTGCATGAGAGAAATAGGATTGTTCGGTACAGGGCCGGCACACCGGCCGTCCGTCGATGATTGCCTCCCGGTTGTCCCGGATGACCTGGCCGCACCGGTGGCATTCGGTTTTCTTTCGGGTGGGGCCGGGAAGATCGAATTCGCTTAAATGAACTTTGACTTTCTGAACCCGGAAAAGAACGCACTCCGGCATCCGCTTGTAGGCTTCCACCTGGCGGGCGCCTTTTCCTTCGATTTCAGGTGCGTATGAATCCGCGAGATCCCTGGATTCCTCCGTGGACAGGACCCGGAATGATTTGCCGGTTTCCAGGTTGACAAACGTTGCGGCCATGATGCCGTAGTCCATGAACTTGAGGCTTCTTCTGCCGAGTTTGACACCGGTGACATACGCCACGGCATCGGCCGTGCAGCGGTCCATCTCCACGAAGACGATCAGTTTTTTGATCTGTTCCCGGTTGGTCGGGTCCTCCAGGCCAATCAGCCGGCAGCCGAGCATGGCCATGCGGACCCCGACCACCTGGCCTGCGCATAAATGCCCGTGCACGGCCGCGGATTGTTCCAGAAGCACTTCAAACGGATCCATTTGATCTCCCCTTATCCGGTCTTAATGATTCTTCCCGGAAAATCCTTCGCCAATAAACGCCTTCAGGGACTGGGCCAGCCCCGTGTAAAACGGGTGCTGATCGGCTTCGATGATTTTTCCCGAGAAATCCGGAATCCAAGATTTCATGTATTTTTCCAGGAACCTGTTTTGCAGATGAGCCATCGCTTCGTACTCATCGGGATTTCCCGCAGCGATGGCGACTGCCATGCGGAAATTCAGGTAATACAGAAATTCCAGCATGGCGCTCACATGGTCGGGCGTTTCGGTAAAGTCTTCATCCATGCCCAAGCCTGCGGAGTCGTAGAATTTTTTTATTTCAACAACGGAAGGCCCCATGACATACCTTTCCCCATCCAGATAGCAGGATGCGTACGGCGGTGCAAGCACTTCCGGCGGGCCCAGGAAAAGGCGCGTATAGGCTACCGCCAGAACCTCGGCATTTTCAGTTTCAATGTACCGGCCGAGCGGCGGAAGAAGGGAGGCGGCCCGTGGGCAGGCGGTTTTGAGCAGTGCCCCGAGCCTGTCCCCCAGTTTTTCCCTGGAGAAAAGCTGGTTATCCGGCGGATAAAAGCAGGCGGCAAACAGCCGGCAGGCATCGGCCCGGGCCATCAGGAGCGCCCGGGTGGTATTATCATGGGTCATGGTACTTGTCTGCATGGCTCACCTCATGGTCTGACGGTTTCGTAAAAGTCCAATTACAAAGCCGTATGATCGCGATTTTTTACGAGTTCATCATGTCCTGTCTTTGCGGAAGTTCTGGTCTTCCTCGACGATCCGTTCGGGAAGCATGTAATCGTTGATGTAAAACACGTTGGGTAGATGCCCCCGCTGTTCCGGGGTGAGAAAATCCGCCCGGTTGTTCCGGAGTCTTCTGGCCTTGTGAGTAAGCAGCAGATGGCTGATATCGCTTTGCGGATCGTGTCGGTCACCGAAAATTCTGGCCTTTGCAGGGCAGGCTTCCACACAGGCCGGCAGCAGACCCTCTTCCACGCGGTGGGCGCAGAAAATACATTTTTCAACAATTCCCCGCTGCCGGACGGCATTGTAGTCCTCGTGCTCGATCACCGTCTTGTGGGGCGGCGTGGCGCCGGCCGCCTCGGATACCTCCTTGCCCGAACTCGTCATCCCCGGGAGCAGCTCGCTGTCATCCGTGTGGAAGGCATTGGGCTCCATGGAATTGAAGCTGATGACGCTGTAGCCATAAAACGCCCGATCCACCCCTCTCTCGCTATACGGGCAGGCATCCTGGCAGGACTGGCATCCGATGCATCGTTCCTCGTTTTGCATGGTGATGCCGTTTTCCATTTTATACATGGCCCGGGGATATACCGGGCAGACCACCACGCAGGGCGGATCACTGCAATGGTTGCATAAAACCGGGTAAATGGCGTATTGCATGTCGGGAAACTTTCCCCGTTCAACGAAAATAAAATCGGCCCAGTTGAAGGTTTGCTCTGAGCTTCGGTCCTGGGTGTTGTTTTCGGTTTTGCATGCAATGGCGCATGCGCCGCAGCCGACGCATTTCTGAAGATCGATTACCATACTGTATTGTGTCATTCGTGTATTTCTCCTCTGACTGGTCTCTGTGTCGCTTCAATGAAAAAGAAGAAACGCAATATGTTAAGCCTTTTCGATACGAACCCCGAAAAAGCCGCCGTTACGCGCGGAACTGCCGGACATCGGTTCGTACACATCCGGGATCAGGTCGTTGTTGTTTCCGCCACGGGGTACGGCATTTTGATAGTCTTTGGCGGCAAGCCGGCCGTAAGCCCAGTGCCCCTGGCCGAAACACTTGGTAACGGTTCCCGGGCGCACGCCTTCCCACAGTTTGGCGGTAACGATAATCGAGCCGACCATAGACGTGACGCGGACCGTATCGCCGGTTTCAATGCCGATCTTTCGTCCGTCTTCCGGGTTGATTTTCAAAACATCCTCCCATCGCTCATCGCCCAGGTCGACTTTTTTGAATTCATAATACCAGGAAGCGTTCTGGCTTCTTCCTTCACCGTTCAGGCGGCTTTTATAGTCGATAAAGATAAACGGGTACTGGCTTTCATCATCCACCCGAAGCGGCGGTTCATAATGCGGAACGAAGGCTCGCTCTCCCGTGGCTGTATACCCCGTTGTCGCCAGGATATCGTCCACATCGGTGTTGTGGTTTTTCGCATGTTCGAATAGCGATTTTTTCAGTGTTTCGCTGTAGAATTCAAATTTTTTGGTGGCTGTTCCGAAATTTCCCCACATCTTTCGGAACTGGTAGGGTTCGGAATTGTAAATACCCTTTTCTTTGAACGCCTGCCAGCCGTCGATCTTGTCGCCGGGCAGTTCCTTTTCCGGTGCCCAGACCGGCTTGCTGAATATCCTGGCGGATATTTCCGCAAATTCCGTTGCATTGGTGGGCGTGGCGCCGGTTTCCGGATCCTTGAATTCTTTTGAAAAATAATCGAAGAGGTTGGAAAATCCTTTTTCCTTCATTTTTTCCGCAAGAATCCACATGATTTCCGTTTCAAAGGGTTTGGTATCCCAGAGACGTTTGATCACCGGCTGCTGAATGGAGACATGGGCATAGGTATTGCCGCCTGAATTCATGATGTTTGTCTGCTCGAGCGGATGAAGCGGGGCCGGCAATACGATATCGGCAAACTGCGCCATTTCCGACGGGTGAGTGGTCACCTGCACGTAAAATGGGATTTTTGCCATGGCCTCATCCCAGCGCCTGGTTTCATGGCCCGAGAAATTGAAGTTATTCCAATAGCCGATGGCCGCCTTGATTTCATAGGGATCTTCCTGGATAATCGCGTTGGGAACGTTGTTCGTTACAACGCCGCTTCCCGGAACACCTCTTGCCATAGCCGGAAATTTTTTGGTGCCGCGTTGATCGATCTTCGGGTATTTCCGGGCTGATTTGGCAGTCTCGTCGATATAATGATTGGCATCGGGCAGGCTGCCCAGTGGAACCGAAGATCGACGGAGGGTACCGCCCTTGTTGTCGGCTGAGCCCAGAAGTCCGTTCAAGGAATGGATTGCCGAGGATGTGTAGGCGCCCCGGGGGCTCATTACCGGGCCGGGTCCCAGCCAGACAGCCACGTGAGGGGCCGCACGGCCCATATCGACGGCTATTTTTACAATCATCTCCCCGGATATTCCGGTTTTTTGGGCCGCCCATTCCGGCGTCTTGTCCTTCAGTTCCAGATTCCACCACTGAACCAGGCCGTAGGTGTGGTTTTCCTTGAAAAGGGTTTCATCAACCGTTTCATTGACCGCAAAACGATTCTGCCCGTCGGTGAAATCCCCGACGAATTGCTTGTTCCAAAGCCCTTCTGTAAGAATCACATGGGCGATGGCGAGTGCCAGGGCCCCGTCTTCTCCCGGTTTTACCGGAAGCCAGTGGTGTCCTTTGGCCGCGGATGTCGAAAGCCGGGGATCGACTACGGCAACCGTAGCGTTTTTCAGCAGATGGTCGAACCGGTGAATCACGTTGGGAAGCTGGCGGTTGGAGCTTAGCGGATCGCAGCCCCATATCAGCAGGTATTTCGTATTGGCGAGATCATAGTCGCGGTACCCCCAGAAGCCTTCCGTGTAATACGGGCCGAATTTTTCGCCTTCCGCGCAGATGGCGCTGTGGGATATGTTATTGGGCGACCCGTAAATTTCCGGAAATCGGCCGTAGGCTATGTTGCGCGTGGTTGTCGAGTATCTCCCCCGCATGAGGAGAAACTTATGGCTTTCCCCGTTGTTGCGCAGTTCCACCAGTTTTTCCGCGATGGTGTCCATGGCCTCGTCCCAGGAGATCGGCACAAACTTCGGATCCACGCCCCTTCCTTTTTCAGGGTTGGTTCTTTTCAGCGGGACCTTGATGCGGTCCGGATCGTACACCAACTGAAGGTTCATGTGCCCCTTTGGGCAGCAATACCCGTGATTGGCCTTGCACAGTTGGTTGCCGCGCACTTTTACCGCACGGCCTTGCTGGACATAAAACTCGATAGGGCACCAGGATGTGCAGGACTGACAGGTAGACGGGATCCACTTGCCCTCCACCGGATAGGCGATATTATTTTCGCTGTTCTCTCCGGATTCGCCTTGTTTGGCGGCAAATGCATTGAGGGCGGGCAGGCGCATGGCCAGTGCGGCACCGGTAATGCCGCTGATTCTAAGAAAATCCCTTCGTTTGATTTTCACTGTGCTCCTCCTTTTGTTGCAATTGTGACGGCTTCATAAAAAGTCCAATATCTGCGTTACGCGCAATTTCTCAGAATTTCACCTACGACAAGTACGCTGCATTCTTCGAAATTGCGCAAGCCTTGATCTTGAACTTTTTACAAAGCCG
>SLPT01000356.1 GCA_007131845.1 Desulfobacteraceae bacterium
CTGAGCCGCAACAGATAGAAGCCCATAAATATGTTGGCAATGAGGCTCAGGCCCAGCACGATGGTCCACAGCCGGGAGAGATTACTGTGCTGGTGCCCGGATGCTTCCGACCGGTCGCCGGCGGCCCTTCGGGTTTCTGAGTTTTCCTCCGCCTGGGCGATTTCAATGCTGAGCTGTTCCAGGTGGCCGGTGCCGTCGTCTGCCTGGATACGCCATTTCCCGGAAGCGTCGGGATAGAAGGCGAACCGGCCGTTCATGTCCGTCCGGCCGTTCTGGTGTTCGATTTCATCATCGGCCGGGGAGAATACGAGCACCTCGGCAAAACGCATCGGCTGGTTGTCGTCATAGATGAACTCCACGACTATCGCCGAATCCGGATCCAAAAGGCGGTAGTCCGTTCCGTGCGCCGCGGCAGGTTTTGGCACGGCAAGGCTTATAAAAAATACAGCAGCAAAAAGGCAGGCAGCAAAATGGAACACTGGTTTCATCGATGCACCTTAAAGGTCAGAAATGTGGTGAAAATGTCATAGTCCTTTTTTTCATCGCCTTCCACGTCGATCCGGTGGCGGGCGTAGAGAAGCGCTGTTGGGCCATCCGGTATCGTGACCGCGGCAACGCCGTCGTCATTGGTTGTCGCTTCCTCTCCGTTTTCCGTGTACAGAGGGGTTCCGGCAAGGGGCTTTCCGTCAAAAAGCACCTTAAATCGGATTTCACTTCCCGGTCCGGCTTCCATGGGGTTTTGGCGAGGAATGATTTCAAACCGCAGCCCGGCGGGCTCCCCGGCCGCATCTGTCCATGAGAAAAGGGACTTGGCGTAATGGGTGGAATGAAAGGCCGACAATATCCGCAGGCCTTCATCTTCCGCTTCCGCGCGTCCGATCAGGCGCTTCCCCTGGGTGGTGTTGACCCGGTATCCCCAGGCGCTCCATGCTGCGGCCATGGACAGTTCGTTTTCTGCGCGGAAGTTCATGATGTCATCGCTTGTCTTCCGTACAATATCCACGGGCTTGCCGTCAACGCCAAAGGCAAAGATCTCCCGGATGCGATCCGGCTCGTACGGGTCGATCCGGTCCGGCACGATTCCGCGTATGACGGCCCATGTGTCCTTGTCGTCGCCTGCCTGTCCGATCCAAAGATGGTGTGCGAAAGATGCCGGCACGAAAAGCAGGAAAACAGCTATTGCAGCCGGTAATACTCTGATGGTTTTCATAAAGATTCTCCCCGTGTTTTTATCCATCGATAAAAGTGGTTTGATAAACCCGGTAAAAACGAAAAAAGCCACGAAGGACCGGCATCCCCGTTAAGCGGGGAAGGGCGTAGACCTTCGTGGCCTTGCTGGTTTTTTTATTTTTCGTGGTGCGTGTTTCAGGGCGTGCCGCCCGAAAAAAGAGCTTCAGCTCTTTGTATTTTTCAATTAATAATTATGACAGGGTGTGCGATATCTTGTCAACAAAAGATTATCCTGTAATAATGACACCCTCGTAAAAAGTCGCGATCAGACGGCTTTGTAAAAAGTTCAAGATCAAGGATTGCGCAATTCCGAAGAATGCAGAGTACTTGTCGTACGTGAAATTCTGAGAAATTGCGCGTAACGCAGATATTGAACTTTTTACGAAGCCGTCAATAATGCTCTCCGGAGAAAAGAGGGCGGGGTGTTTTTATCCCGGACAAGGAAGCTGGTTTTTTGGAAAGACGATTCCCATAGGCAAATAAAGCGAGGTTCCATTGATTGACAGGATCAGGCGGTTTTTTCGGAAAAAAGAGCAGGGGAAGAAACAGGCCGGCTCGAAGCCATCCCTTCCGGCGCCGGCCGTAGCGCAGATCGAGGTTACCACGCGATGCAACCTGAAATGCACGATGTGCCCGAGGACCCATTTTTCGGGCGATAAGAACGTCGATTTTCCCTTCGAGGTGTTCGAATCGTTTGCCGAAAGCTTTTCAGAGCTCAACCACGTCCATCTCCAGGGGTGGGGAGAACCGCTGCTTCATCCGCGTATATTCGACATGGCCGCCCTGGTGGTAAAAAATCAGTGCCGGGTCGGCTTCACCACGAACGGTTCCCTTCTGGATGACCGGGTGATCGGGGAGATTCTTCGTCTGCCCGTTCATCACGTGGCCGTATCGGTGGCCGGCGCCGACGATGAGGTGCACGGCGCCATCCGCGTGGGCTCGAATCTCGATACCCTGCTGGGCAGGGTCGCAAACCTCGTGGATGCCAGGAATGCGGCGGGGCAATCGGAGCCGGTGGTGCATCTTTCGTACATGATGACCCGGAAGGCGGTTGCCGGGCTTCCGGAGATGGTTCGAAAAGCCCATGAAATAGGCGTTGACCGGCTGGTGACGCCCAACCTGGACTGCCCGGTGACAAGGGATGAGGAGGAAGGGCGTATTTTCGGTTTCGGGGAGCCGGAAAAGGATATCGAAAAGGTATTGGACGAGGCCAGGATTCTTGCCAACAAAAAAAAATTCCGCATGAGCGTTTATCCGCTGAAGCTCTCTGATGAGATCCTGGTATGCGAACTCAATCCCCTTACGCAGTTTTTCGTCAACGTACACGGGGATGTCGCACCCTGTCCCTACGCGAGCCTCATGGGAAGAACCCCCTATAACCGGTATTTCCTGGGAGAAACCGTTCCCACCGAACCCCTTGTTTTCGGTTCGCTGGCAGAATCGTCCATGGGAGCCATCTGGCAGCAGGACGCATACCGCAAATTCCGGATGCAGTATTGGAATCGCCGGACTGCATACGACAATCTTTCAAAAAACCGTACCAGTATCCATTCCGTGTTCGGGCTGCAAGACTATATCCGGGAAATCGACGGCGTGCTTTCGGAATATCCGGTTCCGCCGTTCTGCAGGAAGTGCTACAAGGCCTTCGGGGCATAGCCACTGATTATCCATAGATCCGGTCGATTTCGATCTTTCTGGCCCCGGCATAGGCAGTCTGCTTGCTTTTCATACGCGCCATGCATTCCTGAAAGCCGTTTTCTTCCGAGCCGGACATCTCGCAAACGAGCCGGTCGGCCTCTTTTTCCATTTCGGCTATTTTATCCAGAAATTCCTGGTATTTCGGAGGGATGCGGTATACCTGGCGGACGAGCTTCTCGTAATCTTTGCCTTCTGCTTCCAGCAGACTTTCGAAGTGACTTCCGAATGCTTCGGCGATGGCCATCTGTTTTTCCATCACCGGATCCGAGTAAAATCCATTTTTCTCCAGCCACTTTCGGATGGTGGCCTGCATGGTTTCCCGGACCACGGCCGGGCTTTTTCCGTTTACCAGATCCATGGCCGCGTCCAGGGCGCATTTCCGCACGACCATGGCGTTGTCCTCAAATGCCTGCACGGCTCGCCGCATCCGGATATATTCGAAAAGAAACTTGAGCGGGATCAGGTTATGCCATGCGGGCGGAGGGTTTTGAGCCCGGATCTGGTAGATGACCCGCCGCGCAAAGCGTCTTTCGCCGGCCAGTATCAGTTTGTAGTTGTTTTCCGGTTTGTTGGACATCGCTTTGCCTTTCCTTCTTTTCGTTCGGGCACTATTTAAAGGGCTTCTTCGATTGGGGCGTTTTCTTTTTTCCCGGCCGCAAGCTGCCCGCACGCCGCATCGATTTCCTCCCCCTTGCTCCACCGGATCATGGAGGTGCAGTGGCTTTCGATCAGGATATTGTGAAAATTTTCTATGGTATTGGCATCCGGGCGTTGGAAGGGTGATCCCGGATGGGGGTTGTAAGGGATCAGGTTGACTTTTCCGCGAAGGGGAGAAAGCAGGCGGGCCAGTTGCCTGGCCTGCTCCGGAGCGTCATTGATGCCGCGGATGAGGATGTATTCGAAGGTGATCCGGTCGCGGTGAAGGCGGTTGTAAGCGCGGCAGGCCGTAAGGATGTCTTCGATGGGGTAAACCCGGGTGACGGGCATGAGCCGGCTTCGGGTTTCATTGTCCGGGGCGTTGAGGGATACGGCCAGGCGAACCTTGCTTTGCCGGGCCAGCGCCTCTATTTTCGGTGCGATTCCGGCTGTCGAGAGGGTGATCTTGCGCGAAGCGAATTTCATGCCGTTTTCGGCGTCCGTGATAATGCCCAGGGCCGCAAGGACGTTGTCGAAATTGGCCAGGGGTTCTCCCATGCCCATGAGAACGATATTGGTAAGCGGCCGGTCGTCTGCGCAAAGCCGCCGTGCGGTCATGACCTGGCCGATGATCTCTCCGGGGGTCAGGTTCCGGATGAGCCCGTTTCCGGCCGTCATGCAGAAGCTGCATCCCATGGCGCAGCCTGCCTGCGTGGAGATGCAGACGGTATAGTGGTCCTTCTCCCCAAGCAGGACGCTTTCGATGCGGCAGCTGTCTTTCAGTTCGAAGGAAAATTTGCGGGTCCCGTCCGCAGCCTTACGCTCCTGGGCCGGCACCATGGTGCCCATGGAAAACGCCTGGTCGAGCGTTTCCCGGACGTTTTTCGCAATGTTGGTCATTTCGCCGAAGGATTCGGCATTGCGGGTATAGATCCACCGCATGACCTGGTCTGCCCGGAAGGCTCGCATACCCCTGGATTCGAACCACCCGGACAGTTCTTCCCGGCCGAGCTCGGTGATAGCCGTTTTTTGTGTTTGATGTATCATGGCGAGTGTGTTATTTTTAAACGAATAAATAACCGGCAATTCAAACGATTGCTGTCGATTGCCGGATAGGGAAACCATTGTTGTTTAAGTGTTATATTATAAGTCATTATGCTTGACATGACAATGTGAAAATATTAATCTTACAAGATTCGTTTCCTGCAGGATCCGGAAAAGTGGCGTTCCGGCGGGTGAAAGCGGATTTTACCGGGAATCGGAAAGTTTTGAATGAAGGATCATGTTTGAAAATCTAAGCGACAAGCTTCAGGGCACTTTCAAAAAACTGAAAGGGCACGGCAAGCTCAACGAGAAAAATATCGAAGATGGGCTGCGGGAGGTCCGCATGGCCCTTCTTGAGGCGGATGCGCATTACAAGGTGGTCAAGGATCTGATCGCCGGCATCCGGAAGCGGGCCGTCGGCCAGGAGGTGCTCACCAGCCTGACGCCTGCCCAGCAGGTCATCAAGATTGTCAACGAGGAACTCACCGAACTGATGGGTTCATCCGCCGCAGGTCTTGGGCTTGACGGACCGGCGCCCGCATCGATTCTGCTGGTGGGACTGCAAGGGTCCGGTAAGACCACTACCGCCGGAAAGCTCGCGGTATATCTGCGCAAGGAAGGCCGTAAGCCCTACCTCGTGCCGGTAGACGTGTACCGGCCTGCGGCCATTGACCAGTTGAAAAAGCTGGGCGGGCAGTTGTCGGTTCCGGTGTTCGACTCGGATACCGGGATGAAACCGGTCGCCATTGCCCGGCAGGCCAAAAAAGCGGCCGCGGCCGAGGGCTGCGATGTGCTGATCTACGATACCGCGGGGCGCCTGCATGTGGACGAGGCGCTCATGGACGAGCTTGTTGAAATCAAAAAAACGGTCAAGCCTTCGGATATCCTTTTGATCGCCGATGCCATGACCGGCCAGGATGCCGTCAACATCGCCCGATCATTCGACGATCAGCTCGACATCGGCGGCGTGGTGCTTACCAAGATGGACGGCGACGCCCGGGGCGGTGCGGCTCTATCCATCAAGGCGGTGACCGGAAAGCCGATCAAGTTCGTGGGTGTGGGAGAAAAATCGAGCGCACTGGAGCCGTTTCATCCGGACCGTATGGCCTCGCGTATCCTTAACATGGGGGATATGCTCTCGTTCATCGAAAAAGCCCAGAGCGTGGTGGACGAAAAAGATGCCGCAGCCCTGGAGGAAAAGCTCCGGAAAAACGAATTCACCCTCGATGACTTCAGGGACCAGATGGCATCGGTGCGAAAGATGGGGTCCATCACCGATCTGCTCAAGATGATCCCCGGCATCGGCAAAAGCAAGCAATTGAGCAACGTCAACATAGACGACCGGGAACTTGTCCGGATCGAGGCGATCATCAATTCCATGACCGCAGCCGAGCGCCGGCAGCACAACCTCATCAACGGCAGCCGGAGAAAACGGATTGCAAGGGGGAGTGGAACTACGGTCCAGGACGTCAACAAGCTGTTGAAGAACTACAACCAGGTTTTGAAGATGATGAAAAAAATCAACAAGGGAGGCAAGATGCGCGGACTTCCCCGCGGCATGATGCCCTTCTAACCAAGGAGAAAACGATTCATGGCAGTAAAAATCAGAC
>SLPT01000150.1 GCA_007131845.1 Desulfobacteraceae bacterium
AGAACGGGAGTCCGAGCTGCGCAGAAATGCCCTGGCCATGGGCTGGGATCTCAAGCCCCTAGAAGATACAGGCAAACTGTTTCTTATCGATTCCCGGCCCGGCCCGGAGGTGTACCGCGCCGGCGACTATAATCTCAATGGCCTGCTGGCGATACTGGCTGGAAAGTCCGAAACTATGGGCGCCCGCCGGCTGGTCATTGATTCCATGGACGTGATACTGCGGATTTTCGAGGATTCCACTCGCCAACAGGACCAGCTTTACCTGTTGACGGACTGGTTGAATAAAAAAGCCATCTCAGCGATACTCACCGCCCGGATGATTTCCGAGACCAATAAATTTACCAACCACCAGTTTTTGGAATTTGCGGCCGACTGCCTGATCAAGATGGACGCCCGGGTAGACGGGCAGATTGCCACCCGTCGACTTCGAATCGCGAAATACCGGGGGTCGAGCTTCGGAAGCAACGAATACCCGTATATTATCAGCCAGGGCGGCCTTTTCCTGCTGCCTATCAGCACGATGGAGTTGAAGCACGCCGCCCTGGGTAAACCGATCTCAAGCGGCAGACCGGAAATAGACGAGGTTCTGGGCGGCGGTTATCGACGTGCATCCAGCATACTTGTCACGGGATCCGCAGGCACCGGAAAAACCACCCTGCTATCGACCTTTGTCGAGGCGGCCTGCAAACGCGGGGAAAAAGTGCTGTTCGTCAACTTCGAGGAATCCGCCGAAGCCATGATGAGCGCGATGTCAAGCATCAACATTGACCTGGACCCTTTCTTGAGGGATGGAACACTGCAAATGATCACAGCCATGCCCGAGTCCATGGGGGCCGAAGAACATTTTTTCCGGGTCTTTCAAGCAATTGAACAATTTGTACCGGATCATGTTTTGGTGGACGCGGTCTCGGCGACTCTGCGAATCGGCGCGCCGCAGGCAGCTTTCGAATATGTGATGCGGCTGGTCAACACCTGTAAGGAACGCGGCATCACGGCCCTGATGAGCAATCAGGGCGGCGGCAGTGCGATAAATATTGAAAAAAGCAGCACCCTGGGCATCTCTTCGCTCGTGGATGCCCTCCTCCTGATGCGCTACTTACCCAGAGGCGCCGAAATCGGCCGCCTGTTCGTAGTTGCCAAATCGCGTGGTATGGCCCACTCGAATCAATATCATGAATTCAGGATCACGGATCAGGGAATTGTTCTTCAGGGGTCGTTAGAAGACGACGGGCATCCGGGATCGGATCTGAAGGGCGGACAAGGATCTCCTTCGTTTCATCCGCGAACCTGGGAGAGTAGATAATGAAGGTTCTCGACAAAAACACTTCCGCTCAAGAGGAGGCTATCCGGAGCCAGCCCCGGCAGCTTATTCTCTTCGTGGTGGGCAATGAACCCAATTCTCTGCAGGCCCGCCGAAACATGGAACATCTATGCGAGATAATTGACGGGCCTGTTGAATACGAGGTAATCGATGTGCTCGACAATTTCCAAACCGCCCTGCAATACAATATCCTGGCAACCCCTGCGCTGGTGCGGGTACACCCCGCTCCCCAATTAACCATACTGGGCAACATGAGCGATACGAAACGGATCCTGACGTTGTTGGATTGCAAGGATCCCGCAAGATGAATGAACCCAGGCCATCCTATGAAGAGCTCGAAGCTCGACTGGCCCGGGCAGAAGATTTGATTGCGGCACTCAAGGGCTCTGAGGTGGACGCGGTCCTCGGGCGTGAGGATATTTCCTTTGTCCGGGAACGCAGCGCCGAAGAGCGCGCACGGGCATTTCAAGCTGAACTCGAACGTCAGGTGGCTGAACGCACAGAATTGGCCGAGGCCAGGGCGATGCAGCTACAGACCATGGCAGGGGAACTGCTCGAGTCTGAAGAGCGTGAGCGAAGGAGAATCGCCCAGATTCTTCACGATGACCTGCAACAGCATTTGGCCAGTGCCAAACTGCAGTTGCAATCGGTTGACCAATATGCGTCCCATGACCCCATCTTAATTAAGATTGATAGATTGTTAAAGGATTGCCTTGCCAAAGTACGCAGCCTGTCCCATGAGCTGAGCCCCCCGGTGCTGAATCACTCAGGGTTATATGCCGCCCTGGAATGGCTGGCTCAACATATCAAGGAGCGCTTCGGATTTATCGTGCAGCTTGAAATTGACACGGAGGAGAGGTTTGAGAACGAAACCTTTAAGATATTTATTTTCCGGGCAGTGCAGGAACTATTATTTAACTCGGTTAAGCATGCTGGTGTAAATAATGCGAGGGTGGGCCTTTCAACCTCAGATGGCCGCATAGTTATAGCAGTAAGCGATCAGGGAAGCGGATTTAACCCCGACCCGAAGTCTCTTTCTGCAAAAAACGGCCTTGGGCTGCTAAGCCTTTGGGAACGCACCCAGTTTGTGGGTGGTGAGCTGACAATCGAAAGTGCTCCTGGCCAGGGCAGCCGCTTCACGCTGACGGTCCCTTTGCCAAAGACCAGTGAAAACTTGCCAGGCGACCCCTGGATCGGGCAAGAAGTCAGTCCACCGAACGTGGGAATTGATGCCTCTGCGGATGAAAACATTCGGGTTCTGCTTGTAGACGATCACCAGGTGATGCGTGAGGCATTGTGTACGATGCTCCGCAATCACCAGGGAATCCATATCGCAGGACAGGCGTCCAATGGATGGGAAGCCGTCGGACGAGTACGGGATTTAAACCCCGATATAGTCTTGATGGATGTCTCTATGCCCGGGCTGAGCGGGGTGGAAGCCACGCGGATGATCAAGTCAAAATGGCCCGAAGTTAGCATAATCGGGCTGTCAATGTATGATGATCATCAGATTGTGCAGAAAATGCAACAAGCTGGAGCTAAGGAAGTCATGAGCAAGTCGGGCACTTCAAATGAGCTGATGCAGACCATTTACAAGATAGCCCGTTGTGATCAGAAGTAAAATCCTATGCCGCGCTGTTATCCATGGAACCCTCGTTTCTCCCTGACGACAATAGTATGGGCCAACGTAGTTTTTAGATCTTGCCGGGGATAGCTCCGATCAAAACGGACACGATCTTGTCAAAAACGCGTCTTTCCAACTCAACAGCAAAAGCTTGCCTTTACGGTGAGCACTTTCCATAGTGCTTTAAAGCAAAAGGCCAATTTTACCGAACATTGAGTTCGGCATTGTTGACTCGTTGGGATTACATTGCCGATCGATAGAACTATTTTTTACCAAAACGAAGCATCTTTATTCACCCATAAATCCACAATTTTGAAAGAAAAAAGAAACAGAAATTGTCCGTGTTCGTTTTTTCAATGATTTTTCGTGAACAGGGCGTATAATGATTTTACGCTTTTTTTGCTCACTTCAAACTGAAGAAAGGAAGATGGATCATGGCGCAGCATCTGCTCAGGCTGGTTTCCTGGAATGTGAATGGTCTGAGGGCAGTAATGAAAAAGGGGTTTTTGGAGTCGATGGGCAAGCTGGATGCCGATATTGTGGCCCTCCAGGAAACCAAGATCCAGGAGGCGCAGTTGACCGGCTCCATGCGCCGGGTGGATGATTATCAAGCATATTTTTCACACGCTTCCGTCAAAAAGGGATACAGCGGCGTGGCTGTTTATACGCGTATCCACCCGGATGAGGTCCACGATGGCATCGGGGTGGAGCGTTTTGACAATGAAGGACGCATCATTGAAATGAAAATCGGGGATATAATCTTTTTCAATGTGTATTTTCCGAACGGTCAGATGAGCGATGAGCGCCTTCAGTATAAACTCGATTTCTACGAGGCTTTTTTTGCTCATGCCGATGACTGCCGCCGTCGTGGATACGGCGTGATCGTCACCGGGGATTTCAATACCGCCCACAATGAAATCGACTTGAAAAACCCCGCAGCCAATGCCAAGCGATCCGGCTTTCTACGCATCGAGCGGGACTGGCTGGACCGTATCGTCGACAGGGGGTATGTGGACACGTTCCGCACCTTATACCCGGATAGCGTGAAATATTCCTGGTGGACCTACCGCTTCAACGCCCGCAAGAACAATGCAGGGTGGCGTATCGATTATTTTTTCGTATCCAGGGATCTGTTTGATAACGGCCGGGTGCATGACGCTTTCATAGACAACAGTATCTACGGATCGGATCATTGCCCGGTGGGGTTGGTCCTGGGTATGGGATGAACAAAAATGTAAAACCCGACGATTATACGAGCACCCGCAAGCCTGCCACCGCCGCCCGACTCCGCCGTAAAAAAAAAGAAAGCAGCCCATGGCCAGTCCATACTGGATAAAGACGCTAATAAACAAAATATACGGCGCCCGGTTTTTCGTCTCCAGGCTGACGCACTACCGCCCGATCGGATGGCTGATCGATCGGATGCTTTTTAAAGACGACAATGTCGTATTCGTGCCCAAAGACGGAGTAATTGTCGTTGATGAAGAGGCAGAGGCCCCCACCGGTGTTGTGGCGCCCTCGGAAATAGTGGACCATTTCATCAGGAAGGCCTCCTTCATATGGATCATGGACTTCTGCATCTGCCGGGATTCAGAAGGCTGCCGGGACTATCCGGCCAGCTATGGATGTATTTTTCTCGGTGCGGCTGCAGCCGGGATCAATCCCAAATTCGGCCGGCCGGCCCCGGTGGAGGAAGCACTGGCCTATGTCCGCAGATGCCGTGAAGCCGGACTGATCCACATGATCGGACGCAACCAGCTCGATACGGTCTGGCTGAATATCGGACCGCCTGAAAAACTCATGACCATATGCAATTGCTGCCCCTGCTGCTGTCTCTGGCAGGTGCTTCCCTATCTCAATTCCGGTATCAGTGGCAAAATAAGCCGAATACCCGGCATTCACATGGAAGTAGGGGAAAATTGCAGCGGCTGCGGCGTTTGTGCAAATGGCATCTGTTTTGTTGATGCCATCCATATCCGGCAGGGCAAGGCGGTGATTGATCAGGATCAATGCAGGGGTTGCGGCCGCTGCGTGTGCGTATGCCCCGGCGGTGCCGTGGACGTGATTGTTGAAAATAATGCTTTTGTCGAAAATGCAATAAGGCAGGTATCAAAATCTGCGGATATCAAATAGCGTTTCGCCTTTCTTATGATTGAGCCTTTTACGAACCCTCCGTTTCCGGCTTTTGTCCATTATCGTATTCATTGGCGGATTGCCATAACAGTTCGATAATCGCTTTCATATAGGGGATGTGGTTTTCTTTTTTGAGTTTGTCCAGAACTGCCTTTTCCCCTGAATTGCTGATTTTGCGTGCTTCCTTTTGTGCGGCTGCAATGACTTGCCGTTCATCCACAGCATCCCGGAATATGCGGCTCAGCGAAACTCGCAGGATGGAGGAGCGCTGCAGTCCGAGATTGTCCAGTGCCCAGCGGATCTGCCGGGAATCAACATCCCGGGTCTGCCGGACCACTTCTGTTGCCAGTCCGGATGAGGTTTCCGGTTGCCTGATTTCGATTGCTCCCGCGGAAATCAGGGAGTTTAAGACGTTGTACGCTCGAAAATCATCTGCGCCGATTTTGTCAAAGACCTGCCGAACGGTTGATTTTCCGTCGATTATTCCAAGCATTCGCTTTTCATCCGGCTTGAATACAATGTTTTCGCTGCCTCCCGCATGATCGGCGATTTTTGGTATGGACGATTCACTGGGGATCTGTTTTTTCAACACCGCCAGTTCATCGATCCGCCGGGATGCCTCCAGCAGGACAAACATGGTGTCCAGTTTGTATTCGATGGCGCCTTTCATGTTGAGTCGGGCATTTACATATTCAAAGTCGCCGGATTCCCATAATAAAACGTTATACACGGCGTTTTCGGCTTGCTTCAGAAGAAATTCATTGAGTTTTTCGCGGGAGATATGACCGCGGTGCACAAGGATTTTGCCCAGCTTTTCCTTGCTCTTCGCACCAAGGGTCAGGCATTCTTCAAGAACGGTTTCGGATATGTAGCCGCAGCCCTTCAGAAGTTCTCCCAGGCGATTGTGGTTTTTGGTTTCGGTGGCATATATGATGTCGCCTTCGTGAAGGAAGATATGTACTGTGTTGGCTTGCGACCCGGATGTGATGCTGAGCTTTCCCGTTCGCTTTTCATAGCTTAGCATCTGCAGAATCAAGCTCAGTCCAAATGTTTCGATGTTGCCTGTTAGCGACATACAATATCCCGGAAAAATATCTTTGGTATTAAAT
>SLPT01000378.1 GCA_007131845.1 Desulfobacteraceae bacterium
ACTCCGCATCGACAAGAAGTCGATTCCGGCCAAAATCGTCAACAAGCATTACAACATGGCGGTTCAAAAACGGCTCGCCGAAACCGAAAGGGAGCATCTGGCCAAAAACGAAAAACGGGAGCTAAAGGATGAGGTACTTCACCGGCTCTACCTGCGGGTACCGGCTTCTCCTGGGATCTACGATATCGCGTGGCACCCGGAAGCCGGGGATCTTTGGTTTTTTTCCAACATGAAGGAGGCCAACGAGGAGTTGGAAACGCTGTTTTCGAAATCCTTCCGGCTGAGCCTGGTTCGGATTTTTCCGTATACTGCGGCACAATTCCTGTCCGGGATAGGAGACGATGCCTTTGATGCGGTGCATAAGCTGGGGCCTTCGTTTTTCAGCCAGGGAGGCGACCATGCTTGACGTATCCGTTGCATACAACCGCTATAAGTTCCTGGGCCATGAATTTCTCACCTGGCTCTGGTACCGGATCGAGACCGACCCGGAGCTGACACAAAAGATCGAGCCCGACCTGGAATCCCTTGCTATCGGCAACCGCGTGGTGCTGGAAAACAGCCGGCACAACCGGGAGGAAACCATTACCATTCGCGGTGATGGCGCCGGTCTCGAAGAGGGGCTCATCGCCCTTAAAAAAGGGGCCAAGGTCACCGAGATCAACCTGGTCTGCCGTTCCGCCGAGTACGAGTGGCGGTTTAATCTCAAGGGGGAGAGCCTGGCCCTGAGCGGACTGAAAACACCGCAGACCGGAAAGGTGGAAAAAAAAGAGGACCTGGAGGGGGCGGTCCTGGAGCGGATGTATCTGGTGGAAAAAGTCGTCAATCTCACGTTCGGTCTCTACCAAATGTTTATGGGCGAGCGCCTGGATCCCGCCTGGGATAAACGGACGGTGGGTGAAATCAACCGCTGGATCGGCCGGGCGGTGGCCGGCGGATAATCCGGCGGGTGCCCCGGCGGGCGATTCGGTCGCCGGTTTGGGCCGGTCTTTCAGGGGCTGTTTCATGCAAGGCCGGATACCAGGATCCGAAACCCAATGGCAAGCAGAATGACCCCGCCCGCGATTTCCATGCGGGGCCCGGCATACTGTCCCAGAAAGCGCCCCAGGCGGATACCGGCCAGGGACATGGCTGAGGTGACGATTCCGATCAGCACGCTCGGATACCAGATACCGACCTGGACCATGGCCAGGGAGAATCCCACGGCCAGGGCGTCTATGCTGGTCGCAACGGAAAGCAGGACCAGGCTGTATCCCCGGGTGGGATCCTTACCGATCCCCCGGTCTTCTCCGGCCAGTCCGCCGTGGATCATCCGGGCGCCCACGAACAGGAGCAGGCCGAATGCCACCCAGTGGTCGAACGCCGAAACCAAAGGCGCCACATGGACGCCGGCATACCACCCGGCAACGGGCATCATGAACTGAAACAGCCCCAGATGGAAGGAAAGCCGGAATTTCGCACGGGCGGTGTCCGCCCAGCCCGACGTTCCGGCTGCAACGGACACGGCAAAGGAGTCCATGGCCAAAGCGAGTGCTATGAAAAGAATTTCCGGTAAGCTCATCGGATTTATGTGCCGTAAAGAAAAACAAGGACATGGCAGGCGCAGCCGTCATGCGTCAAAGGATGCACCTGCCCGATATATACAGCGTTTCACCTGAACTGAGCGTTTCATTATCAGGCGGATTTCGAAACATCAATCCTGAAAGGAGAGTTTTTATGAAAGACGTAGTCATTGTATCCGGCTGCCGGACCCCCATCGGTGCTTTCGGGGGGACTCTGAAGAACGTACCGGCCCATACCCTGGGCAGCGTTACAATGAAAGAGGCGGTCGAGCGAGCCGGCATCGATCCGAACCTCATCGACGACATCCGGTTCGGCAACTGCATGGAGCCCGTCGACGCCCTGAACGTCACCCGGGTGTCCGCGCTTCTGGCCGGGCTGCCGGAGACCGTCACCGCCGCGACCATCAACCGGGTCTGTATCTCCGGGATGGAGGCGACGATTTCCGGCATGGCGATGATCCAGGCCGGTATGGCCGATATCATTCTGGCCGGCGGCGTGGAGCACATGTCCGGCGTTCCCTACGTGGTGGAGGGTGCCCGGTGGGGATGCCGTCTGCAGGACGACACATTCAAGGACGCCATGATCCATGCCCTGCACTGCGGGTCCCACATCATCCCCCATCCCGAGGACGGACCGGTCAACGCGGAGGAGGCACCGCTTTCCTATTTCAAGGGGAAACCCTATATTATGGGGCACACGGCAGAGTTCGTGGCGCAGCACTGGAACATTTCCCGCGAGGAAATGGACGAGGTGGCCCTCCGGAGCCACAACAACGCGGAGCGCGCCAACAATGACGGCTCGTTTGCGGATGAAATCGTGCCGGTTCCGGTGCCCCAGCGCAAGAAAGATCCGGTGATGTTCGAAAAAGACGAGCATTTCCGTCCCGGCATTACCATGGACGATCTGACAAAGCTGCCCCCCGCGTTCGTACCGAAAACGGGGAAGGTCACCGCGGGAAATTCCAGCGGGATCAACGACGGCTCCGCGGCAATGGTGATTATGAGCGCCGACAAGGCGAAGGAACTGGGTTTGAAGCCTCTCGCGCGAATTCGGGCCATCGGCCGCGGTGCGTGCCATCCGTCGGTCATGGGCATGTCTCCCGTGCCTGCGGTGGAAGACCTCACCCGGCGCAGCGGGCTGAAGGTCTCCGATTTTGAGCGGATCGAGCTCAACGAGGCGTTTGCCGCGCAGTACCTGGGTTGTGAAAAGGAACTGGGACTCAATCGGGAGATCGTCAACGTCAACGGTTCCGGCATCGGACTCGGTCATCCCGTGGGGGCGACCGGGGCTCGGATCATGATCACGCTGATGTACGAACTACGCCGGACGGGCAAATCCTTAGGCCTGGCCACGCTATGCGGCGGCGGCGGAGTATCCATGGCCTGCGCCATTGAAGTGGCTCAGTAGTGGCCGAACGAAAACCGCAGGAATGCCGGCCGGCGGGGGGGACTATGCCTCATCGTCGGCCGGTTCCACGATGTATTTCACGGTATCCAGCAGGGGCGGGTTCACCGGTCTCCATTTCGGGTGCAAAGCCCGACCTTCCTTCCAGGTGAAATCGACGAGAATATACTGCTCATCGATTTTATATTCGTTTTTTTTCCCGTAGCGTACCGGGGGATAGTACTCGATAAAAAGCATGCGATTCGGGTTGATGCCGAATTCTGCCGCGACCTTTGTCGCGATGTGGCCCGCGCAGCTTCGTATGGACATCTTGCTTTCCGGCACGTCCGATACGATTACGACAAAGGGGCGCAGGATGGTTACCGGCTCACCGGATTTTCTCCGGTCATAGATCCGCAGCCGGCATTGTCCGTTGGCCAGCTTCAGCTTGCCGCCCCATCCTTCCCAATAATATATGTCGTCATGGATAAGCATGATATATTCGGTTTTATTCGGTTTAAAGGCAAGTCGGGGGGCGTCCCGGAAAAAAAAGGGTAAAGATACGGGCGCAGGCCGACGATATATATTATGTTAAGGTAATGCCTGTATCCCTGCGGGTCAAGTTCGCCCTTGGCGCTGAAGCCTGAACAATTGCGTCTGAATTTTTCATTGAAACGCAGGAATTGATGCACTCGTAAAAAGTCGTGATCCGACGGCTTTGTAAAAAGTTCAAGATCAAGGCTTGCGCGATTTCGAAGAATGCAGCGTACTTGTCGTACGTGAAATTCTGAGAAATCGCGCGTAACCCAGATATTGGACTTTTTACGAAGCCGTCAGGAATTCATCCCCGAGCGGATGCAATAGCAGGGTATCGAAATCGAAACCGGAATCCCGATAGCGATAAAAATCGGATGCCGGTTGCAAGTCATGGAAAACAACTTCTTGCATACGATCACCCTGCGCTGTGCAACCCAACGGATTTGACACCAAAAGGCAAGTGTGCAATAGTTTGGTCTGTTGTGTGGTTTTTACCCGATAATCCTGCCCACAGGCTCCACGTCTGTGGATGAACCGATAACCCTTTGGAAAAAGCCTGCCTATGCGTGATCGATGCATTATCACCATATCCGACTACCGGGGATCGAGGCACTTCAGCCTGTCCGGGCTGTTGCGGCGCCTTATCGGCGGTGCGCTTACGGTTCTTGCGCTGGTAATGCTCGGCTCGTTTCTTTTCATACAGATGCTTTCCGGGAAAGTATCCGATCTCAATGATCAGATCGGGCGTTTGAGCGCTCAGCAGGAACAGATCCGTTATGAGAAGAACATGCTTCTCGAAGAGAAGGCCAGTCTCATCACCTCGGTGGCGCATAAGTCACAGGGCCTGGATGTTTTGGGCGAGGAACTCAACCACATCGAGGCTCTGATCGGTCTGAAGCCGTCGCCCGACAAACCGATTCATGAGCGGATCGACACCGCCAGCCAGACGGCCCTGGAAAAACGGGTGATGCTCGATTCGATTCCCAGCGGCTACCCTGTCGATTCCCGGGTGATCACAAGCGGGTTCGGCCGGCGGGTTCACCCGGTTCACGGTCACGAATCGTTTCACGGCGGCGTGGATCTCCGATCGCCCCGGGGGGCGCCGGTACGCGCTTCAGCCGACGGGGTGGTGGAATGGGCGGCCATGCACAGGGAAAGCGGGCTGGGAAAAATGATCATCCTGGTGCATAATTTTGGGTTTACAACCACCTATGCGCATCTCGATGAAATCACGGTGGAAGTGGGAGAGTTTGTCCAAAAAGGTGACGTTATTGGCCATGTGGGCAGCACGGGTGTCTCCACGGCGCCCCATTTGCATTACGAGGTGCGCTACCTGAAACGCAGGCTCAACCCAAAGCCTTTCATGGACTGGTCCATGGAGGACTATGATATTGTTTTTGAAAAAGAGGACAGAATCCAATGGCAATCCTTGGCAAAAGCGGTTCGCAGAAACGTCGAAATGCCTCAGCGACTGTGGTCTCAGGAGAAGCTCACCTGGTCGGCGACCTCTCGCTGAGTGACTCCCTTCACATCGATGGATCCATAAAGGGAAACGTCAAGTCGGCCTCGGATGTCATTATCGGTAAAACCGGATCGTTCGAGGGGGATCTCTCCGCCGTCAACGTGCTTATCAGCGGGCGTTTCCAGGGGAATATCAGCGCCCAGCGCATGGAAATCGTGGCGGGCGGCCGCGTGGACGGGGAGGTTGAGGTGGCCGAGCTGGTGATCGAGTCCGGCGGCCATTTTAACGGCTCCAGCCGTATCCGCTCCGAGGCGCCGAGGCGTTTGTCCTACAGCGAAACGGATGCGGGTGATTCTTCCGAAGACGTCATGGACGTCGAGCCAGAAGAGCAGGACAAGCAGAGTACGGGATAGGCGGCAAGCTCCCTGGCCGTAACCAGCAGAAAGTGAAAGGGCCTTCTTTTTCTTTCAGCCGCGATTCTATAGTTTGCTCACCGGCGCAATGTAAATGGTGAATTCCTCGTCCCCGTCAATACCCAATAAAGCGTCCGAATACTCCTGATCATAAGCGGCAATGGCACAGGTGCCGCAGCCGATGGCTTCGCAGGCCAGGTAGAGGTTCTGGCAGACATGGCCCGCATCCAGGGCGATTACCTTGCAGGATGCGGCCCCGTAGCGCCATTCCATCCGCTCAGGAATCGTCGTCCAGATGAACGTGGCGGCGCTTTTTGCGGCAAATGCCTGTCCCAACGCCATTGTCGCTACTTTTTTCTCCAGGTCTTCATCGGTGCGAACCGGGGTGAGCTGGTGGGAAAGGGGCAGGTAGCGATAAATCCCTTTTTCCAGACTCTCCACGGAAAAAGCGGCGATGTAGGTCTCAAAGCTGTGCCGACAGCCTGCGGATGGAACGGTCCGAAGGGCGTGATAGGCACCTTGTTTTTTCCGGACGCCTTGGGTCGCCCACAGGAGAAACGATAGTTCGGAAAGCTTGAGGCTTCCTTTCGTGGCCGAACGGTGGGATTGACGGTTTGCAATGGCATTGGCCACCGCTACCGGCCGGACGGTGTCCCAGTAACGACTGCCCGGGAGTTCAATCATTCGGGCGTCTTCGGGGCAGGGCTTTTCCAGGGGCGGCGGGGCCAGGCCCCTGGATTGAGCCGTTTTTGAAAAATCGACCTGCTTGCGGATCGTGTCTTTCAGGAAAAATTTCCAGTCGGC
>SLPT01000163.1 GCA_007131845.1 Desulfobacteraceae bacterium
GCCGGTCATTCTGATGGGCGACTTCAACGAAGCCCCCGCATCCGATGTGCATTGCATTCTGACAGCCCCCGAAACACAGTTGTTCGATACATGGCAGGTGCTGGAAAAACCAGAAGACGAAACGTCCTACACTCACCACGGTTTCACCGGAAAGCCGCAGCGCGCACGGATGGACTGGGTCCTGGCGGACGCCTCTTTCCGGGTGACGGATGCCCGCATTCTCCGCGATGCGGATGACGGCGCCTATCCATCGGACCATTTTCCGTACATGGTCGATCTCGCAGCCCCGGGCGCGGCGGCTCATGCCGGCGGGCCCGCCGGTTTGCCCGACGATTTGACTTGACCTTTTCGCAGCGTGTTTTACATTGAACGCTACGGCCTGATACGCTTGTCAAAAATGACGGCTTCGAAAAAAGTCCAATATCTGCGCCTGCGCGCGATTTCTCAGAATTATAAGGTCGCCAGGCATGCTGCGTTCTTCGAAACCCGGCAAGCCTCGATCCTGAACTTTTTACAAAGCCGTCGGATCGCAACTTTTTACGCGTCCATCAATTTTGGTGGAATCGTAAAAAGTCTCAAATCGGAGATAACCGCCAACCAATAAACAAATAAATTATTGATTTTACTTAACATTTAATCACTTAAAACTTAACACTGCCTGTAAAAAAGACTTTTTACAGGCTCATCAATTTTAATCCCTCGAAAGAAAGTATCCGCCGCTTCATGTCGAGCCCGCTGCCGAATCCACCAAGGCCTCCGCCGGCCCGGATGATCCGGTGACAGGGTATCAGGATGGGAAATGGATTTTTTCCCAGTGTGTTGCCGACGAAACGGGCGGAACGGGGCCGGTCCATATCCCGGGCAATCCGTCCGTAGGAAACCGTTTGTCCGAAAGGCACGGCCGCGGTCTTTTCCCAGACCAACCGCTGAAGGGGGGTATAATTGCCTAATTGCAGGAGATCCCACGGAACCTTCCCGGAACGTTTGCTACGATACGCTTCGAAGAATTCCAAAACCCGTTTGGCTTCCCGTCCGGCAGGAACATCGGATGCTTGGGGAGATAGCGATGTGTCCAACCGATGGGCGTTTCCGGGAAGTAGAATGCGAACCAGCATGAAGGGATCTGGTTGATAGACGATACCGATCCACCCGATGGGCAGATCCAGTTTAAAACACTTCGGATGTAATGGAGCCGTATTCATGAAATTCCCGGAGAATCAGGAAAGCCCGGCCGAAAACCGGATAATCCGGATAATAAGGATGTCGGCGGTGAATGATGGGAGGGTAAATACCCCCGGCAACAGGGCCAAACCCCGGCCGGGGGTGTCGGAAAAACTACTTTTCGTTCGGGCACTCTTTAGGTTTCTTCCACCGTAATGGCATCCGGCTCACAAACCTCGATGCAGCTCTCGCAGCCGAGGCACTCGTCCGGATTGACAGGAACCGACTTGCCGTCCTGCATCTCGAATACCTCGGTCGGACAAACATCCACACACTCTTCACAACCTTCGCACTTCTCGGCATCTACTGTCGGAATAAAAGCCATGTTACATCTCCTTTTAATTGTTTTTTACAGATCAGACCTTACTGTCTTTTTGCTATTCAAGTGTTGACGGCTTCGTAAAAAGTCCAATATCTGGGTTACGCGCAATTTCTCAGAATTTCACGTACGCCAAGTACTCAGCATTCTTCGAAATTGCGCAAGCCTTGATCTTGGACTTTTTACAAAGCCGTCAGGCCGCGACTTTTTACGAGTGCATCAAGTGTTCTGCCATATACCAAATAATGCGCGTAGTCAAGGGGAAGCCCATACAATATTTTGGATCTTGCGCGGTATCCATCGTCTGCCTACCTATCCTGCCGAACAACCTGACAGATAACACAGTGCTTCGCTCCGGAATCCGCCGCCTCCCCGGTTTCGGGAATATCCGTGATCGACTGCAGCATTTCCCGGGGAGACACGCCCGGGATCGCATGGATTCTCATCCGGTATCCGTCACCGGCCGGACGGCCCGGGCTGGAGAGAACATCCGCCACCAGGGGTGCTTTCAGAGAGGGGTCTTCCAGCAATTCCCGAAAGCGCCCGGAAAACGATTCCGCCGTATCCGGATCGCTTGCCGCATCGGTTTCCAGGATCAATACCATGGAGGAAAACCGGTCGGCCAGCCAGTCCATGACCGCCCGGCTGTCTGTCACAAACAGATCCGGCGGGGCGGTGTCATGTGCGGCCAGAAGCGTCCAGGCAGTCATTCGCGATTCCGTCATGACCGCCCCGGAATCGTCCGGCGAGGCGGACTGCGGATCTTTTCCCAAAGAAGATCTTTGGGGGACAAAAAGCGCCTCGGTATCGGCTTCCGCGTCGCCACCCCGAAGCGCTTCGAACAAATGCCTGGATGCGTTATCCGCTTCCTTGAGGCTTGCGGCGATCTCGGATTCGTGCCGGTCGAATTCCTGGGCCATCTGTAAAAAGATCCGGGCATTGAATAACGGATCGGGTTTTTGAACATCCCCGGAAAGGTCCGGGGACGGCTTTCCGGACGACCGGTCGCCCGCTTTCGTCCGCACCTCGGTGCTGATTTCGACCGCAAAGTCCTGGTTGTAAAATCCTTCGCCTGCCAGTCGATTGAGGCGAAGCGCATCTTTCTGGTGAATATCCCCCCAGGTGCCATACGCCCTGCAAAGCTCCGCAATCCGGGCCTCGCTGCCGATCACCGGATGACGGATCTCAATCTCACCGCTTTCAAACAGCCCGCCAAGCACCGCAGGGGTCTGCCCCATGACCGGCTGATAGACTGCAAACCGACCGATCCTTCTGTGCATGGCCGCTGCTGTCTCCTGAGAAACAAATGTTGCCGGGAATAAAACCTTGTTGATCATTGTTGTCCACCCACCTTTTTGATGCACTCTTAAATAGTCGCGATCCGACGGCTTTGTAAAAACGCTTTACGAAGCCGTCACCTTTTCGGTATCGTGTACGGAAATACCCATATCCGTCAACTGCTTCCGAAGCCGGTCCGCCTTTTCAAAATCGCCCGCCTTTCTTGCAGCACGCCGCTCCCGCATCAACGCTTCCACCTCCGGGGAATACTGTTTTGGGGTAAAATCGAATATCCCCACCACCGAATCGATCCCCTCGACTGTCTCCAGGATTCTGCCGGCATCCTTTCTGCTGATCCGGCTTTCATCCATCAGCCGGTTGATGCGCTTGATCATGTCGAACAGGCATGCCATGGCACGCGGCATGTTCAAATCGTCATCCATGGCCGATACAAACCCCTGCCGGAGATCGTAGAGAAGCTGATCGATTTCCGGATATCCGGTTTCCCCATCCACATGCCGAAGCGCCCAGACAAATGCATCGATGCGCTTGAGAGCGCTTCGGGCCTGTTCGAGACGGTCATGGGAAAAGTGAAGCGGCCGCCTGTAGTGGGCGGTTGCCAGCCAGTAGCGGATTTCCCGGGGGGAATGACCGGCATTCATCAGCTCTTCGAGAGTCGGCAACCCGCCCTCTTCGGTTTTCCCGCCCGCTTCGGATCCAAGGACCCGCTCGCAGTGCAGCCAGCAGCGCGCGAGCGGCTTGCCTGAAAGCGCCCGGGCAATGGCGCTTTCGTTTTCATTGTGGGGAAATATCAGCTCGCTCCCGCTGGTATGGATGTCAAATGTCTCACCGAGGTATTTCATGGACATGGCCGCGCACTGGATGTGCCAGGACGGACGCACGTTTCCCCAGGGCGTCGGGACATAATGGCCCCGCTTCAGCTCGGAGAGACGAGCCCGCTTGAGCAGCGTAAAATCGCGCGGATTGTTCTTTTCGTACTCGTCCAGGTCCACGGTTGCACCCAGCCGTATTTTATCCAGATCAATACCGGAAAGCTTCCCGTATTCCTCGAATGCGCTGATGGAAAAATACAGGGAACGCAGCTTTTCATAGGCATACCCCTTGTCATGGAGCCTCCTTGCGATGGCTACCATGTCGTCCACGTGCTCTGCCGCCCTCGGGTAATGATCAGCCGGTCGGATGTTGAGCGCTTCCAGATCGGACAGAAAATGCCCGACATAACGATCCGTGAATGCTTCCAGGGAAACGCCTTCCGCCTCGGCCCCGGCGATGGTCTTGTCGTCGAAATCCGTGATGTTCATTGCATGATTCACCCGAAGCCCCCGGTAACTCAGATGCCGGCAGACCAAATCCGAAAACACGAACCGGCGGCATTCGCCGATATGAATCCGGCGGTCTGCCGTGGGGCCGCAGGTATAGATCGAAGCGTTGCCTTCCCGCACCGGTTCAAAAGGCTCCTTGGAGCGGTTCAGGGTATTGTAGAAGCTGATATCCGCTTTTTTCTTCACGGCAAACAGCGTGGTGCTGAGATACCGCTCACCGCTGTCCGGGAAAACGGCCACAATGGTTCCGGACGCCATTCCTTCCGCCTCCCGCGCGGCAATGAGCATGGCTGCGCCGCTGCTCATTCCCACGAAGAGCCCTTCCTCTCTGCCGAGCCGCCGGGTCATTTCGAAGGCTTCCTCGTCATCGACGTTGATTTTCCGGTCCAACAGCTTTTTCTGGTAAAGCTCCGGCCGGTAGGCCTCCTTCATGTTTTTCAGCCCCTGGAGCTTGTGCCCCAGGTACGGTTCGACCCCGATGATCTCGATGTTTCGGTCATGCTCCCGGAACCTGCGGGAGCATCCCATAAGCGTCCCCGTGGTACCGATTGTGGCGACGAACTTGTCGAAGCGCCCGCCCGTCTGGGTAATGATCTCGGGCGCCGTGGTATTGTAGTGGGCTTTCCAGTTGGCCGGGTTGTTGTACTGATCGGTCATGAAGTACTTTTCCGGCTCCTCCCGGACCAGCCGGTATACCTCCTCGATGGCCCCGTCGGTACCCAGATGCCCCGGCGTCAGCATGATTTCGGCTCCCCTTGCGGCAAGAATCTGCCGCCGCTCCATACTCACCGCTTCGGACATGGCCAGAAGCAGCCGGTATCCTTTAATGGAGCAGATCATGGCCAGACCGATGCCGGTATTGCCGGATGTGGCCTCGATTACGATCTTGTCCGGAGTAAGCTGGCCCGAACGCTCGCCGTCCTCGATCATGGCCAGCGCAGGGCGGTCCTTTACCGATCCGCCGGGATTGAGATATTCGATCTTGGCGTATATCGTTACCCGAGGGTTGGGGTTCAGCCGCTTGATTTCCACGAGCGGCGTATTGCCGATGGCATCCAGTATGGAATGGGTCATTGCTTTTGTTTCCGGTTATTTTTGCGGCGGTAATGCATGGGCGCTATGCGGCCGCCTTGCAGTCTGTTTGTCTCACGTCGGCATGTTCCGGTGGAAAAGATCCTCCCGAACGGTCAGCCGTTCCCGGAGCACGGAGAAGATAGCGTCTCTCACCCGTTCCGGCGGATCGGCGGCGTCGATAATCCGAAACCTCTCCGGCTCGGCGGCGGCCAGTGCCAGATACCCTTCACGCACCGTTTCGTGAAAACGGATCTTTTCCCGCTCAAAGCGGCTTTGCCCGCCGTCGCGGTTGCCGGATTCGATCTCTTTCCAGGCACGCAATAAACCGACTTCGGGGGACAAATCAAGTAAAAATGTGACATCCGGCCGAAGATCAGGCAGCACCAGGCGGCTCAGTTCATGTATGGTCTGTGGCCCGATCCCCCTTGCCGCCCCTTGGTAGGCAATGGTGGAGTCGATGAACCGATCGCAGACGACCGCCATGCCGGATTGAAGCGCCGGCAGAATTTTTTCGCGGATATGCTGGGCGCGATCAGCGGTATAAAGGAGAAGCTCCGCCATGGGATCGAGCATGTGGTGATCCCGGTTCAGAAGAATTGTGCGGATCTTTTCGCCGATTCCGGTGCCCCCGGGCTCCCGCGTGATAAGGCATTCCAAGCCGGCCTCACGCAGGTATCCGGCGATGTTTCCGATCTGCGTGGACTTGCCGGAGCCTTCGATCCCCTCGATAGTTATGAACATGGCTGTTTTAAAATTCCCCGGCCGGTAAACCCCGTTTTTTTGCCCGCAACGCTGACGACTTCGTAAAAAGTCCAATATCTGCGCCTGCGCGCAATTTCTCAGAATTTCACGTACGACAAGTACGCTGCATTCTACGAAATTGCGCAAGCCTTGATCTTGAACTTTTTACA
>SLPT01000201.1 GCA_007131845.1 Desulfobacteraceae bacterium
CCGCTTCCATGGACATATCCCGACTATGCCCGGGAGGACATGCAGGATTTTCTGCACAAGGTTCGCAGCAAGTATCTTTTCGACACAAGATCCGCCCAGGCGGAAAAGGCTTCTGCCCCATGATCAAAAGCATGACCGCATATGCAAGCAGCCAGGAAGCCGAAAACGGCGTCACCGTTTCGGTTGAAATCCGGTGCTACAACAGCCGGCATCTGGATACGGCAATCCGGCTGCCGTCCGCCCACACCACGCATGAGGACCTTGTGCGGCAATTGATTGGCGCACATATTGATCGGGGACGGGTGGAAGTCCGGGCGGGAATCGAAGACGATTCCGAAGCGCCTGTATCGTTTCTGCTCAATGAACCGCTGGCTGACGGCTACTTTGAAACGCTTAGCCGCATCCGCGACCGGTACGGTCTTTCCGGTCCGGTTACCCTGGATCACCTGCTCCGTGCAGGCGGCATTATCGAATCCAAGGAAACGGATATCGATACTTTTTTGGTAAAAAAACTTCTTGAAGCAGCCGTTTCCCGCTGCCTTGAGAATATCGACCGGATGCGGGAGGCCGAAGGAAATGCCATGGCTGCGGACCTTTCCGAGCGGATCGACCGCATCGGTACGTATATCGCCGATATTGAAAGCCGGGCCGGAGAACTGACCGAAATATACCGGGACAGGCTTCAGGACCGGATCGGCAGACTGACCGGCGGCATGGTGGATATCGACCCCGGGCGCATCGCCCAGGAAGCCGCATTTTTGGCAGACAAAAGCGATATTTCGGAGGAAATAACAAGGGCAAACAGTCATCTGGAACAATTCCGGAAGCGAATGGACGGCCCGGAGGCGGCCGGCAAGCCGCTGAACTTTCTTCTCCAGGAGTTCTCACGGGAATTCAACACCATGGGGTCCAAAGCCGGAAACGCGGAAATCTCACATATTATCGTATCGGCCAAAACCGAACTGGAAAAAATCAGGGAACAGGTCCAAAACGTCGAATAAACGGGTTTCCAGCATCAAAAGGAGCATTTAAATGGATTACAATTTACTCAATGTTGGATTCGGCAGCGCCATTGTCGCCGAAGAGGTGATTGCCATTCTGGCCCCCAACTCCGCGCCCATGAGACGGCTCAAAGACGAGGCCAAAGAAGAGCAGCGCCTGATCGACGCCACTCACGGGCGACGCACCCGCTCGATTATCATTACCAAATCCAATCATATCATTTTATCGTCGATACAGTCGGAGACCCTGGCCCAGCGCTTCACCTCCCTCCGGGAAAAAGAACCCGCAAAAGCAAAGATACAGGCTTAAACCAATCGTTTCGGAGGCCGGATGCCGGGCACCAAACAAGGACAAAACCATCGGAGAGGGAAACTGTTTATCGTCTCCGCACCTTCCGGGACGGGAAAAACCACCCTCTGCAACGCCATACGAAAGCGTTTTCCGGAACTGGCCTATTCCATATCTTACACCACGCGCCCTCCCCGGAAAAACGAAGTACACGGAAGGGATTACTATTTCATTCCAAGCGAAACGTTCGAGGAGAAAATCCGTGCCGGCGAATGGGCCGAATGGGCCCGGGTACATGGAAACTATTACGGTACCAGCGCCCGCCAACTCAATACCCACATGGAAGGCGGCCGCGATATCCTGCTGGACATCGACGTGAATGGCGCGAGACAGATAAAAAATCGCTACCCTGAAAGCATCGCGATTTTCATCATGCCCCCTTCCATGGAAGCCCTGGAAGAAAGGCTCCGAAACCGGGGCACCGACTCCGGGGCAGAGATTGAAAAACGCCTTGCCCACGCTCACAAAGAAATTGACGGACGGTCTTTCTATGACCACGAGATCGTAAACGATCGCATAGAGGATGCCGTGGAGGAATTAGCCGGCCTGATCACGGGGTACAGTGAAAAAGCCGGCACACAGTCTGCAACCCGGTAGCCGACCATGGAGCGCAAAATCCAAAAAAATACCGATGTTCTTTCAGGGTTTCACAGCGTCTTTGAAGCCCTTCTTGCTAACAGACGGAAATTTTACGAAATATGGACCGGAAAATCGCTTTCCGGTAAGATCGCGGCCTTGGCGACGGAAAAACAAATCCCCGTTGTATCCAAAACCGCGGCGGAAATCGAACGGTTTGCCCAAACCGACCGCCACCAGTCGATAGCCGCGCGAACCGGTCCGTTTCCCGTTCGGAGCGTGGATGAACTGCTCCGCCAAACGGGCAAAGACGCAATTCCGCCTCTCTATCTGGTTATCGATTCGGTGACCGACCCCCAAAACGCAGGCGCCCTGATACGCAGTGCGGTCTGCGCCGGCATATCCGGGATCATCCTTCCAAAAGACCGAAGCGCTCCCCTAACCCCCGCGGTATCCAGGGCGTCGGCCGGTGCCATGGAACACTGCGACATTGCCCGCGTGACAAACCTTGTTTCGGCCATGAAAATGCTTAAAAAGCACAACGTATGGATTACGGGTCTTGACCGGAAAGGCATTTTGTCGATATATGAAGCGGACATGACCACGCCGCACGCCATCGTCGTCGGCGGGGAGCACACGGGGATCCGTCGCCTGGTTATGCAGCATTGCGACAATCTCTGCCATATCCCGCAATGCGGCCCGGTAAATTCCCTGAACGCTTCGGTTGCCGGGGCCATAGCCGTATACGAAGCCATTCGGCAGCGCACGGCGTAAAAATAAAACGGATCATGGCATAAAAACCCTTTTTGCTTTCGTGCCCGTCGGCCTTGTAACGAGGTGCTCATGATGCAATAACCCGCATTCAAGTTCGCTTGCAACACGTTAAAAACGAACCCATACATATAAAGAAAGGATCGCGCAGAAAAGATGAGCCAGCCTGAAAAAATTACTAAAAACAGCGACGGTGAACTGGTGGTTCCGGACCATGCAATCATTCCCTTTATCGAAGGAGACGGCATCGGACCGGATATCTGGCGCGCCACTCAGGCCGTGATCGACGGCGCCGTGAAGACGGCCTTCAACGGTGAAAGAAAAATCCACTGGCGGGAATTGTCCGTCGGTGAAAAAGGATACAAAAAAGACGGCCAATGGCTCTCCGACGAAGCATTGGCAGACATCAGGGAGCACATGGTCGCGATTAAGGGTCCGCTTACCACCCCAGTCGGAGAAGGAATCCGAAGCCTGAACGTGTCCATCCGGCAGAAGCTCGACCTCTTTGCATGCATCCGCCCCGTAAAATATATCGAATCCGTCCCGTCTCCCATGAAGAACCCAAGGGATATCAACATGGTGGTTTTCCGGGAGAACACGGAAGATGTCTATGCCGGCATCGAATGGGCGGCCGGCAGCGAGGAAGCCGAAAGGGTTTGCACGTTTCTGCGCGACACCATGGGCGCAGATCTGCCCGAAAATCCCGGTATCGGAATCAAGCCGATCAGCGCGAAAAACACGAAGCGCCTGGTAGCCAAGGCCATCGAATACGCTATTGAAAACGACTACAGCAGTGTCACCCTCATGCACAAGGGAAACATCATGAAGTTCACGGAAGGCGCCTTCCGGAACTGGGGATACGAGGTGGCTCTGGAGCAATACAGGGACCGGATCATCACCGAGGACGAACTGTGGGATACATACGGCGGGAAACAGCCTGCCGGGCGGATCGTCATCAAGGACCGGATTGCGGATATGCTCTTTCAGCAGACCCTGCTGCGGCCCGAAGAATTCGGCGTGATTGCCACGCCCAACCTGAACGGGGATTATATCTCCGACGCCCTGGCCGCCCAGGTGGGCGGTCTCGGAATGGCACCGGGAGCCAACGTGAGCAACGACTGCGCTGTATTCGAAGCCACCCACGGCACGGCGCCCAAGTATGCCGGCCTGGACAAGGTCAATCCCAGCTCTTTGATTCTTTCGGGCGCCTTGATGCTGGATCACATTGGCTGGAAGGATGCCGGCAACCTGATCCGGACGAGCCTCCAGGCCACCGTTCAAGCCGGCAAAGTGACCTATGACCTGGCCCGCCAGATCGAAGGCGCCAAAGAAGTTACATGCTCCGCTTTCGGCCAGGCGATCGTGGCGCGGATGGGATAATCATGCTCCGTAGGCGATCCGGCAAAGACCGCTTCTGGATCCGGGCCGCCGCCGGGGCGGCCCGGGCCGTCTCCCTTGCCCTGTTTCCGGGGACGTGCCTGTGCTGCGGCACATTTGTCGATGCCCGTGCAGATCAAAGCGAAAGCGGAAAAACCCGGCTTATATCCGGAACAGAACCGTACAGGTTCTCCGGTGAAGAGATTTTTGCCGCTGCCGCTGCCGATAAGCTCTGCCCGGCCTGCCTGCATGCTTTCGTGCCGGTCAAATCACCGTACTGCCTGCGGTGCGGGCTTTCCTTCCGGAGCCGGGCCGGCGATAATCATCTGTGCGGTCGGTGCCTGGCCGGAGAAAAGCCGTTTGTATCCGCCCGGTCATGCGGTGCCTACACGACGACGCTGCAAACGCTGATCCATACATATAAATACCGGGGAAAAACCGGCATAGGACACCTCCTGGGCGACCTGTTGTACCGCAATTTTCTGAAACACTTCGGCAACGAGCCTGTCGAGAGAGTTGTCCCCGTACCCCTGCACCGGAAAAAACTTGTTTCCAGGGGTTTCGACCAGGTATTTCACATGGTTGACCAATGGCCATGGAAAAAGAGATACGGATGCAGAAAAACACCCACCGGCGCCATGCTGACAGCAAACGCGTTGGTACGGACAAAACATACCGATTCACAAACCGGCCTTGACCGGAAAAAACGGGCCGTGAACATGAAAAGCGCTTTTGCGGTATCGGAGGCATCCATGATTGAAGGCAGGGCGGTCCTTCTGATCGATGACGTATACACGACAGGCGCGACCCTTGAAGCCTGTGCGGATACGCTTCTGCGGGCCGGGGCTGCAAAGGTGTATTTTCTGACCCTTGCAAGGGCCATGTAAACAAAGCGCAGAGCATAGATTATGCACCTTCACCGGAAAAACAATCTGCTGTACTGGACATTTGGCAACCTGGAGGCATTCCCCGGAGTTGTCCACGGAATTTTCACGCGCTGCGGCGGATTCAGCAACGCCCCCTTTGCCGGACTCAACGTGGGCAAAAACTGCGGAGACGATTCTGCGATCGTTGCACAAAACCGGCAGGCCATTGCAGCGTGCATGGGAAACGGCGAGCTGTTTTTCCTCTCGCAGGTCCACGGCACCCGGGTGATCGCGGTGGAAGATGCCCAACATGCATCGGATGTTCCGAGCCCTGTGGAAGCCACCGGCTGTGCGGAAGCCGACGCAGCACTCACCAGCACCCCCGGACAAATGCTCACCATACAGGTTGCTGACTGCCAGTCCGTCATGCTCTTCGATCCGGAGAAAAAGGCGGTAGCAAACATTCATGCCGGATGGCGGGGAAGTATCGGCGGCATCGTCGGCCGGTGCGTCGAGAAAATGATAAAACGCTTCGGAACCAATCCTTCGACGCTTGTATGCGGCATCGGCCCAT
This sequence comes from Desulfobacteraceae bacterium, assembly GCA_007131845.1. Taxonomy (GTDB): domain Bacteria; phylum Desulfobacterota; class Desulfobacteria; order Desulfobacterales; family Desulfosalsimonadaceae; genus B1SED10-16. The sequence continues at coordinate 5,515 of SLPT01000201.1, forward strand.
CGCTGGGCCCCTGCTGTGCGGAGTTCATCCACCATGAAACCGAAATTCCCGCACAGTTCAGGAAATACAAGGATGAAAACGATCGTTTCAACTTCTGGCAAATCACCCATGATCAGCTCGTGGAAAAAGGGGTGAAACCTTCCGGCATTGAATGGTCGAACCTCTGCACCCGCTGCAATACGCACCTGTTCTACTCTTACAGGCAGGCAAACACGACCGGCCGTTTCGCGGCGGTCATCGGCCTTACCGCATAGCGCACATCCCTTGCTCCCGGATGCTATAACCCCTTCGTGTTGTCTATCCTGCCTGCTTGCTGTTGTGTTGCTATCGGCAGGTTTTCGGAGCGCTTCCGCCAACATGCCCCGAACGCCCGAGGGCGGGTATGTCTGCAGCATACGCTTAGCATTCGAAATCCCGGCGTTTTTGTGTTGATGCCTTTCGGGGGTTTTGCTACGGTATGCGTATCTGTATGGAATGTTTCACCGAACAAATCTTGACGGCTTCGTAAAAAGTCCAATATCTGCGTTACGCGCAATTTCTCAGAATTTCACGTACGCCAAGTACGCTGCATTCTTCGAAATTGCGCAAGCCTTGATCTTGGACTTTTTACAAAG
>SLPT01000296.1 GCA_007131845.1 Desulfobacteraceae bacterium
CCGGTTGGCAGGCAATCACGGCATCGGCATCATTGCGGGCCTTGCAGAAAAAAACGCGGCAGGAGGGCTCTACGCCACCACCATTGCATGCGACGCATCGGGAATCATCGGCATCTACCGGAAGGTTCACCTGGGGCCGCCGGAGAAAAATTTGTTCGCCGCAGCCGACGGCATCGGAGGCGTCGTGGAATCGGACGGCTTTTGCTTCGGTATCCAGATGTGCTACGATGCCCATTTCCCGGAGCTTTCAACGCACATGGCCGCCCGCGGGGCGGACGCGGTTTTCATTCCCCATGCCTCACCGGGAAACACAGCATCCGAAAAACATGCATCCTGGATGCGCCATCTTCCGGCCAGGGCCTACGATAATGCCATGTTCGTCATTGCCGTCAACCCCACAGGCGATAACGGGTGCGGACTATCTTTTCCGGGGCTCGCCATGGTGATAGCCCCTGACGGAAATGTTCTGGAAAGCCGCCTGGCTGATGCAGAGGAAACCATGCTCATAGCCGATCTTCCCGGAACCATGATTGACGATATCCGGGGACACCGCATGCGCTATTTTTTCCCCAATCGCCGAGCTGACCTCTACTGCTCATGCGGTCAAAGCCCGAAAGGCCGTTGATTTTTTCACCCTGCTTATGGACATCCGCCGGAACCCGCCTTCAAATGCCAGCCCGGGATTTCCCCGGCCGGATACCGAAACGGTATTCCAGTACAAGCGCCAGCGGAAGCCCGAACGCAAGATCGAGCATCCCTTCCTCTACCGCCTTTTTTTCACGGATAATATCCCGGACAGCCTGATCATAGGCAATCATTTCGGAAAGCTCCCGGGCCGCTGAATGGTCGCCTTCCTTCCGCCTGTCGATCAGGACATGAGCATCCCGGTATGCACAGCGGGTTTCATGCGCATCGATCATGTCCATGAACCAGCCTGCGTTTCCGAACAGATCCGCACGGGACATCCTGTTTTTAACGTGCATATCTGTGATATCCGCTATATCCCGGCATTTCATGGCCCGGCACTGGGCCGGACGGTTTTCATATATCCGGCAGGCATTGTCACTGCTATCGAAAAAAATGCATGTGCTTGAATCTTTTTCAGAGCGAACCTTGACGATTTCCGTATCCGTGTAGACCAGACCGCCATTGATATTGTCCCGGATCAACTCTCCCCGGCGAATCGTATACAGGCTCTCCGGGCCGACAACTTTTTCCGTGACAAGCCGGATATCCACGTCATGAAGCCCCGGACCACCCTTTCTGCAGCACGTGCCGCAGCGCTCGCACTCAAAAGGATCACCATCCGTATCACTTGCAAATGACATTTCCTTACATCCTTTCATTTCAGTTACTGCGGGGCCCAAAAGCGCCAAGAGCCGTCCGGAAATGGCTTTCCGGACGGCCCTTGCGTCAAAATGACCCGTCAATACAGATCAGTCAATCTATTCCTTTTTCTTTCCGGAATCACCCGTTTTCTTTGCGTCTTTTTCCGGTTCCTGCGCGCCAGCCTCCTCGCAGATCGACGTAGGATCGGCCATCAGGCGAAGCACATCCCATCGCTCGTTGATTTCTTCCTCGATCTGGCGGCGCAGTTTTTTGGATTCCTCCGCGCTGATTTTTTCCAAAACGGCAAACCGGTTTTCATTGGCAAGAAAATCCTGAACGGTGCCGTCCGGCGCCTTGGAATCCAGGGTGAATGGATTTTTACCTTCTTTTTTCAGCAGCGGATTGAAGCGGTACAAGGGCCAGTAGCCGGAATCCACGGCCTTTTTCATCTCTTCCTGGCTCTTGCCCATGCCGGCGCGAAGGCCCTGGTTGATACATGGTGCATAGCAGATAATGATGGAGGGCCCGGGATACTTTTCCGCTTCGATAAACGCCTTCATCAACTGCTGTTTGCTTGCGCCCATGGAAACAGATGCAACATAGACATACCCGTAAGTCATGGCAATGCGGCCCAGGTCCTTTTTGGTGACTTTTTTGCCGGATGCGGCAAACTTGGCCACAGCACCCGTCGGCGTCGCCTTGGAAGACTGTCCGCCGGTGTTGGAGTAAACCTCGGTATCCATCACCAGCAGGTTGATATCCTCACCCGAGGCGATCACGTGGTCCAGCCCGCCATAGCCGATGTCATAGGCCCAGCCGTCGCCGCCAAAGGCCCAGACGGACTTCTTGACGAACAGGTCGGCCATATCATAGATCGACTCCAGGAGGGGATCCAGATCCCCCGATGCCAGAAGGAGTTCCATCTTCTGACCATAAGTCCTGGACATTTCAGCATCATTCATGTTGTCCTTCCAGTTCTTCATGGCCTCTTTCAGCTCTCCGTCAATATCTGAACCAAGTGCTTCGGAAACCATATCCGCCAGCTTCAGCCTTCTCTGGTTGTAGGAAAGCATCATGCCGTAACCGAATTCGGCTGTGTCCTCGAACAGAGAATTACCCCATGCCGGGCCGTAGCCGTTTTCGTCAACACAATACGGCACGGAGGGTGCAGAAGCGCCCCAGATGGAAGAGCATCCGGTGGCATTGGCGATTACCATCCGGTCTCCGTAGAGCTGTGTCAGCAGCTTGACGTACGGGGTTTCCCCGCAGCCTGCGCAGGCTCCGGAGAACTCCATCAACGGCGTGCAGAACTGGCTCCCCTTGACGGTTTCCTTTCGGACCAGCTCGCTTCTCACAGGCAGCATTTCGAAAAATTCACGATTTTCTTCCTGGACCTTTGCCTGGGTTTCCAGCGGCTTCATAACCAAAGCCGGCTTCTTGGCAGGACAGATGTCGGCGCAGTTGCCGCAGCCCTGGCAGTCAAGCGCATAGACCTGAATACGGAACTTGTATCCCTTGAGCTCCTTGCCGACCGAATCGATGGTCTCAAACGATGCAGGGGCTTCGGCAACCTCTTCTTCGGTTGCCAGCGCCGGCCGGATGGATGCATGCGGGCAGACATACGCGCACTGGTTGCACTGGATGCAGTTTTCAGCAACCCACTCCGGAACGTTGATGGCAACGCCGCGTTTTTCGTAGCGGCTTGTTCCAACGGGAAAGATGCCGTCGGGTTCAAACGCGGATACGGGCAGCAGATCGCCCTTCTGGCGGTTCATGGGCTCCATGACGTTTTTGACGAAATCGGGCACATCCCGGCCTTCTGCTGCCGGTTCCAAGCCAGCGTCCTTCCAGCTATCCGGGTACTTGATTTCCTCGAGATTCGCCAGAGTCTGATCCACGGCATCGAGGTTCATCTGGACAACCTTGTCCCCCTTGCCGCCGTAGGTTTTATGAATATCCTTTTTGAGATAGTCGACCGCTTCTTCGAAGGGAAGCACGTTGGCCAGCTTGAAAAAGGCGGTCTGCATGATCATGTTGATCCGCCCGCCAAGGCCCACGGCACCGGCGATCTTGACGGCATCGATGTTGTAGAAACGCAGCTTCTTTTCCGCTATGATCCGCCGCATCGATGCCGGAAGCTCCGCCTCCATTTCTTTCAGGTCCCAGGAGGAGTTGAGCAGAAACGTTCCGTTTTCCTTGATTCCTTCAAGCACATCATACTGGTTGACATAGCTCGCCTTGTGGCATGCGATAAAATCAGCCATATGCACCCGGTAGGTGGACTGGATCGGGTGATCGGAAAAGCGGAGATGGGAGACGGTGACGCCGCCCGATTTTTTCGCATCGTATGCGAAATAGGCCTGCGGGTAGAGTTCCGTGTGGTCCCCGATAATCTTGATGGCGCTTTTGTTCGCGCCGACGGTGCCGTCGGATCCGAATCCCCAGAACTTGCACTGGATGGTTCCTTCGGGCGTGGTATCGAGTTCTTCTTCCACATTGAGGGAGCTGTACGTGACATCGTCCTTGATTCCCACCGTGAAGTGATGCTTGGGGGCGACGCCTTTCATGTTGTCGAATACTGCCTTGGCCATGCCGGGTGTGAATTCCTTGGAGCCCAGCCCGTAACGTCCGGCCGTGATGCCGGGGCTTTCTCCGTATTCCATGAATGCGGTGCATACATCGAGGTACAGGGGGTCTCCGGTGGCTCCGGGCTCCTTGGTCCGGTCAAGTACCGTGATCTGCTCTGCGCTTCCCGGAAGGGCCGCAAGGAAATGCTCAATGGAAAACGGCCGGTACAGGCGAACTTTGAGAAGCCCCACACGCTCGTTTTTCCGGTTGAGATGGTTGACCACCTCTTCAATGGTTTCGGTGGCGGACCCCATGGCAATGATGACCCGATCGGCGTCCGGATGACCCACGTAATCGAAAAGCTTGTACTTCCGGCCTGTGAGTTTGGCAACGGTTTCCATGGCCTCGGTGACGATATCCGGAATGGCCAGGTAATAAGGGTTGGCCGCCTCCCGGTTCTGGAAGTAGATATCCGGATTCTGGGCGGTTCCCCGTACATTCGGGTGTTCCGGGTTCATGGCCCGTTCCCGGAAATCCCGGATCGCCTCGTGGTTTACGACCGATGCGATATCGTCGTAGTCAATCACATCGATGCGCTGAATTTCGGTCGATGTGCGGAAACCGTCGAAAAAGTGCACAAAAGGCAGGCTCCCTTCGAGCGCTGACAGGTGGGATACCAATGCCAGGTCCATCACTTCCTGTACCGACCCGGAGGCAATCTGATTGAATCCGGTCTGCCGCACGGCCATGACGTCGCTGTGGTCTCCGAATATGGACAGGGCATGGGCCGCCAGGGCCCGGGCGGAGACATGAAAGACGGCCGGCAGCAGCTCACCGGAAATCTTATACATGTTCGGGATCATGAGCAGCAGCCCCTGAGACGCTGTGAACGTAGTGGTCAGGGCGCCCGCTGCAAGTGCGCCGTGAACGGCACCCGCAGCCCCGGCCTCGGACTGCATTTCGCGGACGCTCAGGGTCTGCCCGAAAATGTTTTTCCGTCCCGCAGCCGCCCATTCATCGGCGGTTTCCCCCATGGATGTGGAAGGGGTAATGGGATAGATCGCAGCCACGTCGCTCAATGCATAAGCCACGTGCGTCGCTGCGGTATTGCCGTCGATCGTCTGCATCTTCTTTACCATAGATAACTCCATATTGACTTTGAAATTTACGGGAAAAAACGCGCCCGGAAATGGGTCCTGGTCGTTTCTGCATCAATTCAGGCCTGGGTTCATGCCGAAAACTCGCCGGCAAGCCATGCGCTTTCTTTCTCCAGGGGGTTACAATGCTCTTTTGCCAGACCTGCAACGCAGAAGGCAAAGAGGCGAATTTGAACAGCCGGATTCAGTGGGCGAAAACGTATTCCGGCCTAAACGGGCCGATTGTCCTGCATAATCAGTACTGCGTTGTTACTGACGAAAAGGCCGGAGGGTCTCTGGTTGTTGCAAAATCGAAACACCCCGTTTCGAATCCGTAATAACATGAAACAGTATCGTGAACACAGGTCCAAGCATTTATCAATAACCCCAAATAAGGGTGATGTAAAGAAAAATTATGCAATGCTATGGCAAACGTCTTTATTAACAGGATTACCGTTCGGGTGTTACACAAAACCAAGCGCCAAGGAAGGATAATTCCTATAGAGTTGGGTACCGGCGGGGATGCCCTCGGCAACTGTGAGGGTTTGGGATATCTCTATGGCTCGTTCCGCGTCACCTCCGGAAACTCGCTTCGCCTCCGGCTCTGCTCAAACAATCCGGGATGACGGCCGGCAGCTTAAAAGCGAGATTAAGGCTGCCAGGCAAGGCGCAGTGATTTTGAAAAACGCAGCATACCGTGGTTGTATGTGAGTATTTTCAAAATCACTGCAACACAGCATGGCTGGCTTAGGCGAAGCTTTTTAGCTGCCTGGGCGACACTTCGCCGGGAACGATCACCAAACCCTCCCAATGCTGCCCTCCGGTTATCGGGTAATTCTTTGTAAGCAACCCAAAAAACCGACCGACCCTGCGAAGATTGAAGGTCAATTCCGATGGGGTGGGGGGTGATGGGTGATGCCCTCGGCAACTGTGAGGGTTTGGGATATCTCTATGGCTCGTTCCGCGTCATCCTGGAAACTCGCTTCGCCTCCGGCTCCGCTCAAACAATCCAGGATGAC
>SLPT01000077.1 GCA_007131845.1 Desulfobacteraceae bacterium
ATTGCGTGAAAGGTAGAAACGATGAACGTTTGTATTGTTGGAACGGGCTATGTCGGGTTGGTTTCTGCTGCATGCCTGGCTGAAACCGGAAATCATGTCTTTTGCGTCGATATCAATGAAAAAATCGTTGAACGATTGAAAAACTGCGATATTCATATCTTTGAGCCCGGTCTTGAGGAGTTTGTTCGCAGAAACGTGGACGGCAGGCGCTTGTTTTTCACCACATCCCTTTCCGAGGCAATCGCCGATTCCATGTTCGTGTTCAGTTGCGTGGGAACGCCGCCGCAAGAGGACGGTTCATGCGATTTGTCGGCCGTTTTTGCAGTTGCCCGCGAAATCGGCCGGACCATGACCGATTACAAGATCGTGGTAAACAAGTCTACGGTGCCTGTCGGAACCGCGGACCAGGTGCGGCAGATCATTTCGGAGGAACTGGAAAAGCGGGGAGTGGATATTGCCTTTGACGTGGTTTCCAACCCGGAGTTTCTGAAGGAAGGGGATGCGGTCAACGATTTCATGAAACCGGACCGGATCATCATCGGAACGGACAACCCGGAGACCGCAGCGCTGCTGGAAGACCTCTATGCCCCGTATGCAAGAAGCCGCGACAAGCTGATCGTCATGGGAATCAGAAGCGCCGAGATGAGCAAGTACGCAGCAAACTGCATGCTTGCCACAAAAATTTCCTTTATCAATGAAATGGCCAACATCTGCGAGAAGGTCGGCGCCGATATCCGGGACGTCCGGGTGGGCATCGGCTCCGATCATCGAATCGGCTATCATTTTATCTATCCGGGACTGGGTTACGGCGGATCGTGCTTTCCAAAGGACGTCAAGGCGCTTATCCGTACCGCCAGCGAACTCGATTACCCGCCGGGGCTGCTCAATGCGGTTGAGGCCGTCAACAACCGGCAGAAGTATACCATGATCGATAAAATCAAGGCCTATTTTGCGGACAAGGGCGGCATAGAGGGTAAGACCATGGCTGCCTGGGGGCTTTCCTTCAAGGCCAATACGGATGATATCCGCGATTCTGCAGCCATTTACCTGATTGCCGAACTGATCGAAGCCGGGATGACGGTACGGGGATTCGATCCGGCTGCAGGCGACAATGCAGTCCGGTACTTCCAGGGGAATGCCGGGTTCGAATTATCCGATGATCCCTACGAAATGCTCGACGGCGCAGATACCCTGACAGTTCTCACCGATTGGAACCAGTTCAGAAATCCGAATTTCAAGATGATCCGGGAGAAGCTCCGGTATCCCATGGTATTTGACGGGCGAAATCTCTTCCCCAGTAATACCGTTTCCCGCTTCGGGCTGGGCTGCATCCGGGTGGGGCGGCCTTCCATAGAGCCTGCGGATGTTTGATCGCTGCATTCTTCGACATTGCGCAAGCCTTGATCTTGAACTTTTCACAAAGCCGTCAGGTCGCGACTTTTTACGAGTGCATCATGAATGTAATACAAAAAAAGGGGCCCTCCGGGACGGAGAACCCCTTTTTGAATCATCAGGTTCGGCTCGTTTCCAAATGGCGGGGAAAATCAGGAAACGGTGCGAACCCGGCGGGGATAGCGATTACAATTATATATAATTAAATATCTGTGTCAAGTAAAATAACCTTTATTTTTGCTTATAAACCCCGTTCCGTGGAAAACCGCCTTTTCCGCCAATCTCTGCGTCCGGCTCAAATTTGACACACTCGTAAAAAGTCGCGATCCGACGGCTTTGTAAACAGTTCAAGATCAAGGCTTGCGCGATTTCGAAGAATGCAGCGTACTTTTCGTACGTAAAATTCTGAGAAATCGCGCGTAACGCAGATATTGGGTTTTTACGAAGCCGTCAAATTTTTAATTCTTGAGAATACGTCGGGTATTCCCTCGGTTACAATTTTCGCCGTTCTTGATCATGATGAAAAATCCTGGTTTTCGTTCACGCAGGCACTTAATATTTTAAAGGAAATCACCATTCATGGAGTTGTCCAAACAGCAGCAACAGGCGGTCGAGCATATCGGCGCCGCCCTGGTGGTTGCCGGGGCGGGATCCGGGAAAACCCGGGCGCTTACGGCCAAAATTGCACATCTTATCGAAAACGGATACCAGCCGGAGCGGATTCTTGCCATTACCTTCACCAACAAGGCGGCCGACGAGATGAAGCGTCGACTGGTGGAATTGACCGGACTTTCCGAGGATCGCTTCCCATGGGTCCGGACATATCATTCGGCCTGTTATCGAATACTCCGGAAACATTGTCATGTGATGGGTTACAAGCAGCCCTTGCAGATTTATTCCATGTATCACCAGCAGAAGTTGGTGTCGGAAATTCTCATCGAATTCAATATCGACCGGAAATATCTGCACCCGGTGCGCGGCGCCATCTCCAATGCCAAAAACTCCGGCAGACCCGGGGCATGGCTCGATACATGCCGTCGCATCGGGCCCTTTCGGGTCGAAGACATCTACAGGCGCTATGAAAAGGAACTGTTCAGCAGAAACGCCGTGGACTTTGACAACATTCTGCTGATAACCCGGAATCTGCTCCGGGACCATCCGGAGATCCGGGAGGAATACAGGCGCTGGTTTTCTTACATCCTGGTCGATGAATACCAGGATTCCAACGATCTTCAGGAGGAACTCACCCGGCTGCTGCTCGGAAACGGGAATCTGTTCTGCGTGGGTGATGACTGGCAGGCCATTTATGGATTCCGGGGAAGTAACGTGGGCAACTTTCTGAACTTTGAAAAAAGTTTCGAAAACGCGGAAGTATTCCGGATGGAGGAGAATTTCCGGTCTGCGGATGAAATCGTGGGGACTGCCAACCGCCTGATCAAGAACAACCGTCATCGCATGGACAAAACCTGCTTTTCGAATATGACCGGCGGCGGGATCGAAATCGAGCATTTTTTCTCCGATGCCGAGGAAGCCGACTGGGTTGTGGGCAACATGATCACCCTTCGCCGGAAAGGGTTTGGATTCAACCAGATGGGGATTTTGTACCGGACCAAGTTCTGCTCGCTTCCGTTTGAACAGGCCCTCCGGTCCGCCGGCATTCCCTACCGTATGCTGGGAGACCGGGGCTTTTTCGAACGAAAGGAAATCCTGGATATCAACTGTTACCTGGCTGCCGCAGTTTTCGAAAGAGATGACGCTTCCTTTGAAAGGGTTGTCAACACGCCGAAGCGCGGTATCGGGCCCAAAATGATCCAGGATCTCAACGGGCACCGTCCGGAAGGCGGCAGCCTGCAGGACGCCGTCCGGCGGGCCGTATCGGAAAAGCTCCTCAAGCCAAAGGTGCACCAGGGACTCGCCTTTGTGCTCAGGCTTGTGGACGATATTCGTGAAATGACTCCCGACCATGCCATCCGGACGATTGTCGACCGAACGGATTACTACGAACATCTCCGGAGTTATTCGAAAACAGAAGGGGACTTCACCTCCCGCGTCGAAAACATCGAGCAGCTGATATATTCCGCGTCCCGTTACGAGAACCTGCTCGAATACATCGAGGACGCCGCCCTGATCCGGGAGGACAGGGCGGAGGAAGAGGCCGGCGATAACGGCGGCGGCGTCTGCCTTTCCACCATTCATGCCAGCAAGGGCCTGGAATATCATGTTGTATTCGTGGTGGCATGCGAGGAAAACCTGCTGCCGCACTGGAAGTCGAGGGAATCGGAAGAGGAGCTGCAGGAAGAGCGGCGGTTGATGTATGTTGCCATGACCCGGGCAGAAAAATATCTGTTTTTGAGCTCCGCGGACTACCGGAAAGGACAATTCAACCCGGTAAGCCGGTTTATCACGGAGATCGCCTCCGGGCTTTCCTGCTGAATCCCCGACGGGGACGCATCTGCTGCTTGACAGCAGGGATTCCAGGGCGTATGATCGACTCATTTTTCCGAACGACCGGCCGGAGCCAGGGCTGATCGTTTTGCTTGCGGCACAGAGCCTGTTCATATCGTATTCAAATCAACCGTTAAAATATATTCGGAGGAATCCATGACCGAGATTGTAGATGTTAAGGCAAGAGAAATCCTTGATTCACGGGGAAATCCGACCCTAGAAGCGGATGTGACCCTGGCATGCGGGGCTATGGGACGCGCGGCTGTTCCGTCGGGGGCCTCGACAGGCGCCCGGGAAGCGCTCGAACTCCGGGACGCTGACAAGTCCCGTTATGGTGGAAAAGGCGTTCTCAAGGCGGTGGACAACGTCAACACCATCATCGCGCCGGCCGTCTGCGGACTCGACGGTGCGGATCAATACGGGCTCGACCATGCCATGCTCGAACTCGACGGAACCGAGAACAAGTCCAGACTGGGGGCCAATGCAATCCTTGGCGTGTCCATGGCCGCTGCCCGCGCGGGCGCGGATGCTTATGGTCTTCCCCTGTACCGGTATCTGGGCGGCGTCGGTGCCCGGTATCTTCCGCTACCCATGATGAATATCGTCAACGGGGGATCCCATGCAGCAAACAACCTGGATATCCAGGAATTCATGATCATTCCCGCCGGTGCCGAAAGCTTTGGCCAAGCCGTCCGGATGGGCGCGGAAGTTTTTCAGAATCTCAAGCGGCTTTTGGCTCATCAGAAAATGGTCACCGCAGTAGGTGACGAAGGCGGTTTTGCCCCGGATTTACAGTCCAACGAGGCGGCCCTGAAGCTGATTATCGAAGCGATCGAACAATCCGGCTACAAGCCGGGACTCGACATCGGATTGGCCCTTGACGCCGCGGCCAACGAGTTCTACAAAGACGGCAAGTACGTGCTGGAATCTGAAAACCGGCGGCTTTCCGCCGATGAAATGATCGACTACTACGCCGATCTCATCGATCGCTATCCCATTTTTTCCATTGAAGACGGCCTTGCGGAACAGGATTGGGACAGTTGGCCGAAGATGACCGAGAAGCTTGGCCGCCTTGTTCAGCTCGTGGGCGATGATGTGTTCGTCACCAACCCGAAGATTTTCACACAGGGTATCAATGAGGGACTGGCCAACTCGATTCTGGTGAAGCTCAACCAGATCGGGAGCGTCAGCGAAACCCTCCATGCGATTGATATTGCCAAAAACGCTGGCTATACCACCGTCATCTCCCATCGCTCCGGTGAAACCGAGGATCATTTCATTGCCGATCTGGTGGTGGGGGTTGCCGGCGGACAGATCAAGACGGGTTCCATGTCGAGAAGCGACCGTGTCGCAAAGTACAACCAGCTGATCCGGATCGAAGAAGAACTGGGCGCCGCCGCACGGATGGCCCCGAATGTCTTTCTTGCCTGAAATGAGTGCGTTGGATTGGAATGGATAACCTGATGAAACAACCGGTTCTCAAAACTTGCAGACTGTTTGCTATCGCCTTTGCGGGGTTTGCGTTTTTTTCGCTGCCTTCGTTGCCTGTGACTGCCGATGCCTATGTTTTGCCCGCTCCCTATCTTCTTGAGCGGGTTTCCACTGGCATCAATCCGGCATCCCGGTTCCAGGCAATCAAAACACTGCGTATTGAACCGGCCGGCCCGGATGAAGATGAAAATCGTCGCGGCCGCGCGCGATCCTTTGACATGGTCGTTTCATTCAATCATCCTTCCATGTTTCGGGCGGACATCCGGGGGGATGATTTGGAGCATACTCATGTCGCGTCCGCCGGCAGATATATTACCCTTATCGATGACGTCGTTGCCGGCCGATCCGCGCAATGGGTCTATCATTTCAAGCATCTTTTTCTCCAGCATTCCCGGGAAGAGCTGACCGATAATCTACAGTCGATTGGCGTCCGAACCGGTATTTCCAGCATCGGAAGGCTTGACGGGGGTATCTTTTTCGTGGTGGGGGCTCAATATCCCGATAGCACGGTGCCACAGCTCTGGATCGACCGGGAGCGTTTTCTGCCCGTGCGCCTCGTCGTAACCGGGGCATCCGCAGAAGGGGAACCGCCGGCCGCTGAAATCCGATTTTCCCGATGGTCCCGGCAAAACGGAATGCGCTATCCCGGGGAAATGACATTTTTCGAAAACGGTA
>SLPT01000094.1 GCA_007131845.1 Desulfobacteraceae bacterium
TGCGGACGTCGGCAGGGAGGGTCCGGGTGCCGCCCACTCTTTCGAACTCTTTTTCCTGGAGTACGCGCAGCAGCTTTGCCTGCACCTCGGTGGTCACGGATCCGATTTCGTCCAGAAACAAAGTTCCCTTGCCCGCCAACTCGAACTTGCCGGGCTTTTTGTGGATGGCGCCGGTAAAGGCCCCCTTTTCATGCCCGAACAGCTCGCTTTCGATGAGGTTGGCGGGCAGGGCCGCGCAGTTGACTTTTATAAACGGATGGTTCGAGCGGCGGCTGTTGTAGTGGATGGCATTGGCCACGAGTTCCTTTCCGGTGCCGGATTCCCCCCGGATAAGAACGGTGGCATTGCTTCCGGCCACCTGGGAGATCATCTGGTAGACTTCCCGCATTTTGTTGGAATTGCCCACGATGTTCTTGATGTGGTATTTTTTTTCCAGCTCCAGGCGAAGCCGTTCGTTTTCAGCCTCCAGTTTTTCCTTTTCCCGCTGCATCCGTTCGAGGTTAATGACTTTCGTGGCGATCATGGATGCGACAACAGAAAGGAGTTTTTCGCCTTCCGTCAGGGGATAGGCGCTGTCGTAGGGCTTGTCCACGCTCAGCGCGCCGATCACCTGCTGTTGGTTTTTGATGGGGACGCAGAAGAAGGATACGTCGCTGTCATCCTTGTTCTTCCGGGTTCCCGTACGGTTGAGAAACCGCTCCGACTCGCTGATCCGGCCAATGGAAACGGCGTGTCCTTCCTGGATCACCTGGCCGGTGATTCCTTCTCCCAGCTTGTAGACGCCCTTCTGGATGGCGCTTTTGGATATTCCGTGGGCCACTTCGATATTGATCTCTTCCCGCAGGGGATTGAAGATGGTAATCATTCCCCGGATCATGTTCATATTCGATGCCAGCAGGTCGAGCACATCATAGAGCGTTTTTTTGAGCTCCGCCTGCCTGCTGAGGGCCCGGCTGACTTCATATAGCAGGGTTGTATGATCCATGGGGCTAAAAGATCCTGTAGAGAATTTGTTTCAGTTCCGGGATACTCCTGCCGAAGAAGTGGTCTTCGCCCTCGATGACGTGAAGTGTCGCATCCGGATTCCACCGGGCGATGTATTGTCTGATCTGTCCGGGCGGAGCGAGTTCGTCGTTTTCGCCCGTTATGATCAGCTTCAGGGATAAAATCTGCTGCAGATCCGTAAAGTCCATCATTGCCACCGGCGGGGCGATCATGACCATCGCCGCCGGCTGCAGATCTGCCGGTACGTTGGCGCATACCCGTGCGCCGAAAGAATATCCGGAAAGGACCGCCGGCGTAACGCCTCGGTTTTGCAGATATGCAAGGGCTCCCTTTATGTCTTCGGCTTCGTCAATGCCGGCTCCGTAGCGGCCGTCGCTTCTGCCAACCCCTCTGAAATTGAATCGCAAAGTAGCATAATCTTTTTCCCGGAACGCCGACTCCACGGCTTCTATCACATAGTTGTTCATTGTCCCGCCGTACAGGGGGTGAGGGTGGGTGATCACCACCCCGGGCTGGTTTTCGTCTCCACGGAACAATCCTTCGAGCCGGATGCCGTCCGCGGCGCTGAAAAAAACAGGTTCCATTTTTTTATCCCGCAGAAGATAGCGTTTCGATCCATTGGTCGCCGAAGGCATCGATCTGCCAGTTTTTGAGCAGGTCCACATCCTTCAGATCGCCGGTGCTGGCCGGATTTAGTTTGGCAACCTGGGCGATCGCCGCATTGTTGATGAGCATGGCCGGATCCATTTCAAGGTGTGCGGCCGTTTTTTCCCGCCATTTTTTCAGGGTGTTGATTCGCCGGGTGACCGCCTTCGAAGGCGGGCTGCTGTTGTTTTTGGGGTAGCGGGGCAGTTCATTGTCGGAAAGAGCCAGGCCGTCGCCGATTGCACGAAGAATCTGTCCGGCATACATGCTGAACTGTTTTTTGCTCAAAATCCGGGTTTTGCCAAGATGTGCGGCATCGGCAGGCTTTTCCCGTGCCAGTGCGATCAGGGTGCTGTTGTTCATGATCTTGTACGGGGGACGATCTTTTTTCCGGGCCGCCTCTTTGCGGAAGACTGCCAGATTTTCCAGGACAGCCAAAGATCTCGGATCGAGCCGGCCCGCTCCCTTGATCCCCATGAAAAGCGGTCGGTCTGTCCCGTCCGGTTCCCCGGGCCGCTGGCTGCGTAAAACGTCGCACGTCTCAAGGAGCCACCGGAGCCGTCCTTTTTCCACGAGCGCCGCTGTCAATTCATGGTAGAGATCCACCAGGTAGCGAACGTCGTCCGCCGCATAGTCGATCATTTCTTCGGGCAGCGGCCGCACGGACCAGTCCTTTTTCTGGAATTTCTTGTCCAGTTCCACGTCGAAATGGCGTTTGACAACGGCTTCCAGGCTGGAGTGGGGGTATCCCAGAAAGCGGCATGCCACTTCCGTATCGAACAGATTTTCAATCCGGATGTCAAAGTCCCGGTACAGGCTTCGCACATCGTAATCGGCTCCGTGAAGGACCTTGACGATATCCCCGTCGGAAAACAAGGGAGCCAGCGGACTCATGTCTTTGATGGCCAGCGGGTCTGCAATGAAGCAGGCCGAATCGGTCGCCAGCTGGATCAGGCAGACTTTTTCCTCGAAATGGTGCATGGAGTCCGCTTCCAGGTCCATCGCTACCACGGGTGCGGCTTGCAGCACGGCGGCTGCGTCTTTCAGGGCTTGTTCGGTCGTGATATATTGTGCTGTTTCCGTAACCATTGGGCTCCGTTCGTGTCTCGGTATCGGCGGCATAACGGGTCGCCGCTGGAATGCCGGACCGGGAAAGAAAGACTTTTTTCTTGACCGGCACCGGCAAGTTGCTTACATAACGTGTACCGGAAAAAAAGTAAATACCGGGTTTTGCAAGTTGATCGAAATAGTCCGGAGGCCGCGCGTCCGATGCTTTTCGCCCCGCCCGGCTTCTTTTGCAATCCCCGGGCGTCCGCACTGGCAAAAGGGATGCCGCCGATGTGATGCCGGGGTTTTAACCGTATAATAAATATTGTGGATAGACAGTCAATGATCAATATTACGCTGCCGGATGGATCCCGGAAACGCTTTGATGGACCCGTGGATGGATTTCAGATTGCGGCTTCGATTTCGGAAGGATTTGCCGGAAACTGCGTGGCCATGGAAGTCGACGGAAAGATGGCGGACATGCGCCACACGGTGGAAAACGATGCGTCGGTGCGCTTTATTACCAAAAAGGATCCCGAGGGGCTGGAGGTGCTGCGGCATACAGCCGCCCATGTCATGGCCCAGGCCGTATGCAATGTCTACCCGGAGGCGATTCTTACCATCGGGCCCGTTATCGAGGACGGATTTTATTACGATTTTGACATGCCGCCCGTCTCCGAGGAGGATTTTCCGAAAATCGAAGCGGAGATGAAGCGGATCATCCAGGAGAAGCTGCCGGTCACGCGCCGGGAGGTCCCGAAGGCCGAAGCGCTCGATTTTTACAAAAACGACCCGTATAAGCAGGAGATCATCCGGGAGCTGGCAGAAGGAAGCATATCCTTTTATTCCCAGGGGGCGTTCACCGATTTGTGCCGCGGTCCCCATGTGCCGGATACGGGCTACATCAAGGCATTCAAGCTTATGAAGGTCTCCGGTGCCTACTGGCGCGGGGATCCTGCCCGTCCTCAGCTCCAGCGGATTTACGGGACCGCCTTTTTCGACAAGAAAAGCCTCAAGGCATATCTCAATTTTCTCGAGGAGGCGAAAAAGCGCGATCACCGGAAGATCGGCGTGGCGCTGGATCTGTTTTCCTTCAGCGATCAGGCGCCCGGCATGGCGTTTTTTCATCCTTCCGGCATGGAAATGTGGAACGCCCTGATCGACTACTGGCGCGAGGAGCATCGGGCCGCAGGTTACATGGAAACCAAGACGCCGCTCATACTGAACCGCTCCCTCTGGGAGCAAAGCGGTCACTGGCAGAATTACCGGGAGAACATGTACACCGTAACAATCGATGAGACGGAGTCGGCCATCAAGCCGATGAACTGCCCCGGCGGAATGCTTTTGTTCCGGCGCAAGCGTCATTCCTACAAGGATCTTCCCATCCGGGCGGCGGAAATCGGGCTGGTGCACCGTCACGAACTGTCCGGTGTGCTCTCGGGTCTTTTTCGCGTGCGCGCATTCCACCAGGATGATGCCCACATCTTCATGACGCCTTCCATGATCGAAGAAGAAATCCTGGGCGTTTTGCACCTCGTGAAACGGATGTATTCCACGTTCGGGCTTGGATTCCACCTGGAGCTTTCCACCCGGCCGGAAAAATCGATCGGCAGCGATTTGCAGTGGGAGCAGGCCACCAGCGGGCTGAAGGGTGCCCTGGAGTCCTACGGCGCCGATTACCGGGTCAACGAGGGGGACGGGGCTTTCTACGGGCCGAAAATCGATATACACATCCGGGATGCCATCGGCCGGACATGGCAGTGCGGGACCATTCAGCTCGACATGTCACTGCCCGAGCGCTTCGATCTTTCCTACGTGGGAGAGGACAACGAAAAGCACCGGCCGGTGATGATCCACCGGGTGGTATACGGCTCCATCGAACGTTTTTTCGGAATTCTGGTCGAGCATTATGCCGGCCGCTTCCCCCTGTGGCTCGCCCCCGTCCAGGCCGTCATACTGCCCATCAACGACGCCCTGGTTCCCTATGCAAAGGAGGTCGCGGCCTCGTTTGCCGCAGCCGGCGTGCGAACGCGTGTAGACGACCGCACGGAGAGCCTCAACCGCAAGGTTCGGGAATCGCAGCTGCTGCAAGTCCCCCTGATCGTCACCGTGGGCGGGAAAGAGAAGGATGCCGGAACGCTTGCCGTCCGGACGCTTGACGGCGCCGTGCGTCACGGCGTGGATCGGGATGGTTTTATCCGGGCGGTATGGGAAAATATTGCCGGCCGGCAAAAGGATCTGGTCGGGCTGGGATTTTAAGAAGCGGTCATGTCCCGGAAAATCCATCATTCGGGAGTTGGTGGCGGGCGGCCGGATGCGCCAGCCGGCTTAAAGCTGACGCCCGGCCGGAATTGTTCCATCCCGAGCTGAGTGATTTCCGGGCCGGAAATCACTCAGCTCGGGTCTTATCCGATCAGGCGGATAGTGACGTTTAGATTGACATTGACCGTGGCGTCTTTCAGTTGCTCCAACGCATTGGCCAGTTGACTCCCCACGAATGCCTCTGCGCCGTCCTGTCCGCTGCTGGGCGTTGCTTCCGGACCGGACGGTTTTTTCTCCCTCGTGCTGACCGTATCCCGCTTCTTTTTCCGCAGCCTGGTCTCAGGCGCTGTTTTCAGATCGTATTCACTGACGTACTTTTTAAGGGAGGGTACCCGCTCTATGGCCTCCTTGAGCGTGAATCGGTTCCTGCCCACCTTGCGGACCAGTCCGTATGTTTCTTCCGGCGTCAATTCCAGGGCTTCATCCGCCAGTTTGTAGAGATATCCTCTTTTGGACTTCTGCCTGCTGATAAAATGCCCCAGTTCCGTCTTGGTGCTGTCGCTCAGCTTTGCGATGGTGCTGGAAACATTCTGGATGCGGATCGGTTTTCCCGCGTACTGGCTCATGAGTTCCGTAATTTCGGAGAGCTTCAGCTCCTTTCCGGTTCGCAGCGCGTCAACAATCAGTTCGCTGCTGGTCTTTTTTTTGTTTTCTCTTTCCATTTTCGAATCCGTCACTTATGGGTTGATAATGGCTGCTACGTATCAGCAGAACATGCTGATCATTTTATAATAGTGGCTGAACGAAAACCGTCTTTTTCGCCAATCTCTGCGTCCGGCTCAAATTTTAATCCTCAAAATACGCCAAGTATTGCTGCGGTTAAAATTTTCGCCGTCCTTGACCTTGACGAAAAATCCTGGTTTTCGTTCGGCCACTATTATAGTCAAATTTTTTTTGGTTTACTAATCATAATTTGCATTGTTAGCTGAAAATTTTATTTGTCGAGATAAAATGATAA
>SLPT01000017.1 GCA_007131845.1 Desulfobacteraceae bacterium
CAGCGTACCTGGCGTACGTGTATGTCTACAAGGCGTAAGCCGCAAATTCTGAGAAATTGCGCGTAACGCAGATATTGGACTTTTACGAAGTCGTCATTACCTGGACAGATCGAAAATACCTCTTACCTGGCGGCAGAGAATTTCAAACTGCCCGGGAAGCAAAGACTGCCCGCCGTCGCATTTCGCGGTTTCCGGTGCGTGATGGACCTCGATCATCAGGCCGTGGGCGCTGACAGCCGCCGCGGCACGGGCCAGCGGCATCACCTGGTCCCGGTATCCGGCAGCATGGGAAGGATCGACGATGACGGGAAGGTGGCTCTCTCGCCGGACAACCGGAACGGCGGACAGATCCAGGGTATTGCGGCTGTGCCGTACAAAGGTTCGAACCCCTCTTTCGCACAGAATGACCTCCGTGTTTCCCTCCGTCATGATGTACTCGGCGGCCATCAGCCATTCATCCACCGTGGCCGACATGCCCCGCTTGAGCAGCACCGGTTTTTTCGACTCTCCCGCACGGCGCAGCAGGCTGAAATTCTGCATGTTGCGGGTGCCGATCTGCACGATGTCCGCATAGGCCTCGACCATGTCGAAGCAATCGAGGTCCATTACCTCGGTTACGATCGGCAGACCATAGGCTTCTCTGGCCTTTGCAAGGATCTTCAGTCCTTCTTCCCCCATGCCGTGAAAAGCGTAAGGGGATGTGCGGGGCTTGAATGCACCGCCTCGAAGAATGTCACCGCCCGCCGCCTTCACATGACGGGCTATGGTCATTACCTGTTCTTCGCTTTCCACCGCGCACGGACCGCCCATAATCACGAGGCTATCCCCCCCGATCACCACATCCCCGATGCGGATTAAGGTATCCTCCGGGTGAAACTCCCGGCTTACCAGCTTGTAAGGCTTTGTGACAGCAATGGTCTGCTTGACGCCGGGCAGCGTAAGGAACAAAGACTCATCAACGGCTCCCTGATTGAACAGGACGCCAATGGATGTCCGCTCGCCGCCTGGAATGGGGCGCGCCTTGAAGCCGTACGACTCCACTGTCCGGATCACATCGCTTATCTGTTCTTCCGTTGCGTCCCGGCTCATGACGATCAACATGATTGACTCCTCCCATTATGAATGTGCTCTGGTCAGGTATTCAGGCACTATTTAGTGGCTGAACGAAAACCGTCTTTGTCGCCAATCTCTGCGTCCGGCTCAAATCTCAATCCTCAAAATACGCCGGGTATTCCTGCGGTTTAAAATTTTCGCAGTCCTTTACCTTGACGAAAAATCCTGGTTTTCGTTCGGCCACTGTTTAAACGAAAAAAGCCGCGAAGTCCTTGTCGGCCCCCGCGGCTTTTCTGATTTTATCCGTATCAGATCACGATAATACCGGTGCCGGGGCGCAACCGTACCTATCGGCCATGCACCACCACCATTTTGCGGCAAACGCCATATCCGTGATCTGTTTTTTTGTTTCCATCATCGTTTTACCCTGTCTTCCCGCCTGTTCCGTCAGGCACACCCTTGCCGGTTCCGGCACGATGTCACCCGGAGATAGTATCCTGGGATTTGGCGGAAGTTCACCTGCTATTGCCAGACGTATTTCTTACGGGGTATTGTTCTTTTCGTCAAGAAAAAAGAACAACGCTTTGGATTGTCCCGCGCCGCGCTACCAGCGAAGCAGGCCCAGAATCCCGTAAGCGATCAGGAAAAATCCCACGATATACCGCAGAAACCGGGGGATGGCAATGGCCAGCACACCTGCAACAAGGGCGATGATATATTCGATGTCCGGATGAATCTGCATGGTTTCCTTCTTATTCCTTTTTGACGAATTCGTAAAAAGTCCAATATCTGCTTTTGGATCGCAACTTTTTACGCGTGCATCCTCTTTTACTCCCCGATGAACTTCGGGCTTCGTTTTTCCATAAAGGCGGTAAACCCTTCAATACAGTCCTTGGAGGAAGCCACGACGCCGCTGCCTTCGAGCTCCTTTGCAAGCCCTTTATCCATGCCTTCATAGATTCCTTCGGCCATGGCTTCCAGAACGCACCGCACCGCTATGGGCGGGCGTTCGGCGATTTTTTGCGCAAACGCATTCACTTCGGCCATAAACTGCTCCGGCGGATGCACCGCATCGACCAGGCCGATTTCGAGCGCTTCCCCGGCGGAAAGGCGCTTGCTGAACAAAATCATGTCCATGGCTTTCGGCCTGCCGACGATTCGCATAAGGCGCTGCGTACCGCCCCATCCCGGGATAATACCGAGATTCAACTCGGTGAGGCCGACTTTGGCCTTGGGATTGTCCATCATGATGCGGAACTGGCATGTCATTGCCAGCTCCAGCCCGCCGCCCAAAGCATGGCCGTTGATGGCCGCAACAATCGGCTTGGGGAACCGGTCGACACGGGTCCAGAGTTTTTGGCCCAGGGGACCCGACGTGGCCGTGTTTGCGGCGTCCGACACATCGAAGCCGGCCGAAAAGCACTTCTCCCCCGCACCGGTCAGAATGGCCACCCGGATGTCATTATCCTTTTCCACCGCGTCGAGGATCTTTTCGAAATCCTGGAGAGCCGCAAGGCTCCATGAATTGGCAGGCGGTCGGTTAATGGTAATGGTTGCGACATGTCCTTCTGTATCAAGTATCATGTTGTCCAACTGCATGGCATTTTCTCCCTTTGCAACAGTTATTCATATCCCGCCGAAGCCGTCATCGTCAATATCGATGGCAGCAGGGCTCATTTTTTCGATAGCGGACATTTTTCCATAGGTTTCGGGCATCACGGTGTCCATAAAGAACGCCATGGTCTTGATCTGCCCGTTATAAAAGGAAACATCTTTCTTCTTCGCCCCCTTTTCAAGTTTCCGGGAGGCTGTAATTCCGCGCCATACAAGCATCCATGCCATGATGACGTCGCCCATAGCCTCCAAAAAAGGAAGGGAGTGGGCAAACGCAATCTTTACCTCGGCGGATCTCGCGGTTTTCCCCAACTGCATGGCAATACCGCCAAGCTGCCCGATCGCTTTGCCGAGTTCGGCGCCATATTCTTCCAACCCGGCAATCCCTGCAGCTTCGTCGGCGGTCTTTTGCATTTCGCCTAAGAAATCCATGAACACGGCGCCTTTTTTCATGCCGATTTTCCGGCCCAGAAGGTCCATGGCCTGGATGCCGCTCGTTCCCTCGTAGATGGATGCGATCTTGCAGTCCCGCGCATACTGCTCGACCGGGTAATCCTTGCAGTAGCCGGCGCCGCCATACACCTGCATGGCCTGGACGCATACCTCGTAGCCGAATACGGCGAGATAGTCCTTGATAAGCGGCGTCATGAGGTCGTAGAGGTCGAGGTACTTCGTTCGTTCCTCTTCTGTAGCGGCCGCGGCAGCCTTCGTGCGGCAGAGTGTAGTATAATAAAAAAAGCTGCGTATACCGTCAACAATAGATTTCATCCACAACAGATTTCTCCGGACGTCGGGATGCCTGATAATCGGCACGGGCGGTGCCTCCGGGTTGAACGTTTCAAGCAGATCACGGCCCTGCTTGCGCTGTCTGGCATAGTTGACCGCCAGCATATAGGCCGAAGATGCGTAGGCCAGCCCCTGAAGTCCGGTAGCCATCCGCGCGCCGTTCATCATGTTGAACATGATCCGCATCCCTTTTTGCTCTTCTCCCAGAAGATAGCCGATACATTTTCCCTTTGAACCCAGCGCCAGGGAGCAGGTAGCCGATGCATGAATGCCGTGTTTTTCCTCGGTTCCCGTGCAGACGATATCGTTTCTCTCCCCCAGGCTGCCGTCGTCGTTGACCAGGTACTTGGGTACGATGAAGATGGAAATCCCTTTGGTTCCGGGAGGGTCTCCCTCGATCCTCGCCAGGACAGGGTGGATGATGTTTTCACACAGATCATGCTCGCCGTTGGTGATAAATATCTTGTTGCCGGTAAGCAGGTAGCTGCCGTCATCGTTTCTCACTGCCGATGTCTCCAGCGCCCCCACGTCGGATCCGGCCTGGGATTCGGTGAGAAGCATGGTTCCGGCCCACTTTCCGGAAACGAGATTTTTTACGTATAGTTCCTTTTGCTCTTCCGTGCCGTAGCTGTGAATCATCTCGGCGGTTCCGTTTCCCATGGATGCATAAGACAGCGCCGCCCAGTTGCCGCCCATGAAGTATTCGACGGCAGCGGACGCAACCAGGGGAGGCGCACCCTGTCCGTGCATGTCGGTGGGGACCATGAGGTTGTTCCACTCGCCTTCCAGCAGCAGTTGACGTATCCGATGAAAGCTATCCGGCACGCGGACCACGCCGTTTTCGAAGCGCACGCCCTGCTTGTCACCTTCCTGGAGCGTCGGGAGCATCTCCCGGATGGCCAGTTTTCTTGCTTCCGTGATGATCATATCGCAGGTTTTCCGGTTGAAATCCTTAAAAACATCGTATTTAAGGACTTCCTCGCCGTTCATCTGCTCCCAGATCACAAAGTCGATGTCTCTTCGATCCGCAATTTCCTGTGCCATGATCCCTTCCTTTCCGAAAAAATGCCTGGTTTATCCCTGGTTTATTCAATGTTTATCATTTATCATTGACGCCTTTTTACAACGCCGTCCTCTTTCGCCACCCTTCTTCTTATCGATATCCATGTGCACAAGTCAATATCTTAATCTATCGAGCGTTCGTTTTTTTTTAAGACAGTATTGACGGCTTCGTAAAAAATCCAATATCTGCACATGCGCGCAATTTCTCAGAATTTCACGCACGCCAGGTACGCTGCATTCTTCAAAATTACGCAAGCCTGGGTCATGAACTTTTTACGAAGCCTTCAGATCGCGACTTTTACGAATGTATCAAAATCTGGGCCGGATGCAGAGACTGGCGAAAGAAGACGGGGGTCAGGCTGGGCTGGAGAAGAGGTGCAGGATATAGGGCTGATACCAGATCCGGAGACTGAGGCTTTCGATAAATCCGTTGTGTCCGCCGTAATCCTGCATGGTAAGCCGTGTCCAACCGTTTAAATCAAGGCTTTCGAAGTCATCGGCCGGTATGATGGGATCATCTTTTGCGGTGATCAGCGTCGTGGGCACCCGGATCGGAGCCAATGCATCGGCCGTAAGCGCATAGGAGTCGAAATACGTGCCCGGGGATTCAAAGGAGGAATATCGCATCAGAAGCGCTGTGGTTATCTGGTAGATGCTGTTCATCCGGCAAATATCACTGAAATCGTATTTTCCGGGGAATGCTGCCTGCTTCTTAACAAGGGAGCGGCGCCACTTGCGAAGAAAATAGAGCCGAAAGGTAGGGCGGGCGTCAATGAGGCGGGTTGCCCGGTCGGGGTCAATGACCGGACTGACGGCTACCGCATGTTTCAAATTATCAATCGGCCGCCCGCCTGCCCGGGCCGCGACCCGAAGCACGTAGTTACCGCCCATGGAAAAGCCGATCATGAAAAACGGCCGATCCGCCTCGATAGCGGCGATCTCGCCCACGGCGTCGACAACCTCCTGCAAAAGCGATCCAAAAAACAGCCCAAGATTCAAGTGGTGGCTTTCGCCATGATCGCGGAGATTCAGTCGGAACACGGAGTATCCGCGGTTGAAAAAATATCGCCCGGAGCACCGGACATACGTCGATCGGGCACTGCCCTCCCATCCGTGGAGCAAAAGCACGAGCCCGGCCGATTGTGGGTGCTTCGAATAAAATCCCTGGAGCCTCGTCCCGTCAGGCGTTTTGATGATCATCTCCTGTGCGGCGTCGGACATGGGATTTTTCCCGATGGCGCGAAACGGCGTGCTGGCCAGGTATGACTGGACAAAGGGGTTTCGCAGCAATGCCGGCGGCTTAATTGAGGGGTAGCTTGTCATGAAATACAGTCCTGCAGGCTGCGCAAAAAAATCATATCGCAATAGAGCGAACCGGGGCTTCCGCGTCGCCCGGCGACCAGGTTATTCATTACGTTCTGGTTTTCGTTCGGACACGATTTACC
>SLPT01000306.1 GCA_007131845.1 Desulfobacteraceae bacterium
CCAGCCATTCATGCAGCAAGAGGCTGATGCGCGTGGGAAGGGGCAGATCGATTCCCGCCCCCTTGAATATGGTCACGAACTGGGGTACGACCCAGGTGAGCAGAAACAAAAAAGCCAGCGACAGGACCACCAGGACGATCTTGGGATAGCGCGTCGCACTTTTGATGTCCGATTTGACCTTGTGTTCGTGCTGCAGGAGATAGACCAGGCGGTCCATGACCTCGCCCAGCCGTCCGCTGCTCTCCCCCGCCTGGATCATGCTCGTGTAGAGGGGGGAAAAAATTCTGCGGTGCTCCCGGAATGCATCGGTCAGGGAAATTCCTTCCTGGATCCGGCTTCCCATCCGCTCGGCCGTCTTTTTGAGCTTCAGGTTATCCGTCTGCTCCGAGAGCACCTCCAGCAGCCGGTTCATGGGAATGCCCGCATTGAAAAGCGTCCGGAACTGCTTGGTAAAAAGAATCAGGTCCGGAAGCCTGATCCGCGCAAGAAAAAGATTCAGACGGTCTCCGATATTTCCGGAGGCACCGGCTCCGCCGTTTACGCTCTCGGGGATAAGATCGTCCGCCGCCAGCTTTTCCCTGGCCTCGTCCGGCGAGGCGGCCTGGATGGTTCCGGTGACCCGGGCGCCGACCGAATTGATGGCTTTATAGGTATATTCCATTTTCGTTTATGTACTATCCGATATTCATTTTTCACGCGTGCGGGTGATCCGGGAGGATGACCGCAGGCGGGTATTGATCATTGATTGCGGTGCGACTCAAACGATGCGCTTCCTTCGTCAGCACATCCTATACCATGACCACCGAAACGGCCTCTTCCACCGTGGTCTCGCCTGCGCACACCTTGCGGGCGGCGTCTTCCCCAAGGGTGTGGAGTTTCCCGGAGTCGATCATAGAGCGGTTGATCTCGGTGGCCGATGCCCGCCGCACGATCATCTCCTGGATATCCTCATCCATACGCAGCACCTCGAAAGCCGCCGTCCGTCCGCGGTAGCCCGTGTTCATGCATATGTGGCATCCCCGGCCCCGCAGAAAAGTGCATCCCGATGAGTTGTCGATGCCAAGCGAGCGCAGCCCCTGCTCCGTTGGTTCATAGGGCTCCGCACAATGCGGGCAAACCCGGCGCATGAGACGCTGGGCAAAGGATACGAGCAATACCGACGATATCAGAAACGGCTCGATCCCCATGTCGATGAGCCGGGTGACGGCACCGGCCGCATCGTTGGTATGCACCGTGGACAAAACGCGGTGCCCGGTCATGGCCGACTGCACGGCAATGCGTGCGGTTTCAGCGTCCCTGATCTCGCCGACCATGATCACATCCGGATCCTGTCGCAAAATGGAGCGCAGGCCGGAAGCAAAGGTCATACCGGCCCGCGTATTGAGCTGGACCTGACGGATGCCTTCCACCCGGTATTCCACCGGGTCCTCCAGGGTGATGATATTGATCTCGGGTTGGTTGATGCGCCGCAGGATGGCATAGAGGCTGGTGCTTTTCCCGCTGCCCGTGGGGCCCGTGGAGAGGATCATGCCGTGGGGCTTGGCAATGGCGTCTTCCATTTTCCGGTAGTCCTGTGCGTTCATGCCCAGCTCGTCCAGGCTGAAGGCCCCGGCGCCCATGTCCAGAAGCCGGAGCACCACGTTCTCCCCGTAGATGGTCGGTATGCACGACGCCCGGACGTTGATCTCCCTGCGGTTCATAATCACGGTGAACCGGCCGTCCTGGGGCGTGCGCGTAACGGATATATCCATGTTGGCAAGAATCTTGATGCGCGAAATCAAAGCCGGCATGAGTTTTTTAGGGGGCGCCGGCACTTCGCGAAGCTTTCCGTCCACGCGAAACCGTGCCTGGACCCGGTTTTTTTCCGGGCTGATATGCACGTCGCTGGCTTTCTGGTTGACCGCCTGGGCCAGGACCGAATTCACCAGCCGGATCACCGGCGCCTCGTCCGCCGTGGCTTCCGCGGCATGAACATCCTGGATGCCTTGTGCCTGGATATACTCTTCGTCCGCCTCGCCAAGGTCGGTCATGGACTGCTCCACGCTTTCCAGCATGTCGTCCATGGAACTGAAAATGCCGTAGAGCGAACTGTAGGCCTGGAGGTAATCCGCCTCGGTACATACGAGGGGTTCAATTTCCAGGTTGGTCAGCACCTCCAATGAATCCAGCGTATCGATATCCAGAGGATCCGTGGTGGCCACGCGCAGGACGTTTCCGTTTCGGCTCACCGGGATGACCCCGGACCGCCGGGCCGTATCTGCGGAAACAGTCTCCGTAAGCGAAAGGTCGAGCGGATAGAGCGCGGGATCGTACTGATCGATCCGCAACTGGCGGCTCAACATGGAAACGATGTCCCTTTCCCTGCAGATATTGCCGCGGACCAGAAACTGCCCCAGCTTCAGACCGGTTCCCGTCTTGTCGCGCAGGGCGTTATTGAGCTGTTCATCACTCAGCAGCCCTTCGGCCACCAGCATTTCCCCGAGGCGAAGCTTTTTCCGCAAAATCGTATCCTTTTCCTATCCGGTTTCTATCCGGCCCCGTATTACCCGGTGCCGTATTATCCGGTTCCGGCCATTTTCATGCCGGGCTGATTGATATCCATGATCCATGCATCCGGGCGGATTTCCGCAGGCATTGCCTCCACTGCAGCCTCGGCCGCCTCATGGTCGCCGAATGCATTCTCCCGTACCACCGCATGAACGAACCCGTCCGAAGGCGTCCAGAAACTGGCGATCCGAAACCCATCGTTTTCCGCGGCACGGTAAAACCGGTAGACGGTTTCCAGTTCCGGAGATTGTTTCACCGCGATCCAGTAGCGCTCCCCGGGCTCAGGCGTCCGCAAGTCTGCCACCGGAAACCGGACAGCCTGCCCCTGGCGGATCACGTCGGGACTGTCCATGTCCGGGTTGGCCCCGGCAACCGCACTCAGCAGTCGCCTGCCGCCCGCGCCGTAGATGTGGGGCAGCATATTCCAAAGCCTTTCATCCGTCCCGATGCGAACGACCCCCAAAACATCCGGGGGCTCGATGCTGCTTGTTTCGCTTTCCGCCCGTTGGCTTTCCGCACGCGCCGCCGGAAGGATTTCGCCCGTACCCGTTGCAACCGCTACATCCTTTGCATCCGGCGAACCGGGCATTTCAGCAAAATCTCCCGGCCGATCCGGTTCATCGGACGGGGGCGCAGGGGAGTCGGCCTGCCTGCCGGCTCGCGCTTCCCCGGCATCCGGCCCCTCTTGTACCTCCGCCGATGATGGACGGGATAACCAATCCGTTGCAGGGGATACATAAAAATGAACAAACCCCGCAACAAGCAGCACGCAGGCAGCCGTACAGGCTGCCGCGACAGCGGTTCTCCTGTATTTCCTATCGGCATGCAAGGCCGGCACCTTTATCGACGGGACGCTTTTTGCCGCTTGATCCACCATGGCCGGCGTCACCCGGGATTTTCCCTTGATCAGCAGCAGAAGCAGGATGTTATGCGAGAGGTGGATAATCTTCCGGGGATAACCGCCCGTCAGACGATGGATGCGGGTGAAGGCCCCCCTCGTGAAGACCGGCGCGTTGCCGACGGTACCGTCCGCGGCCCGCTCGAGACGAAACCGGATCATATGTTGCGTATCGGCGCGGTCCAGGGGGCCCAAAAAATGATAAAAAGCCACCCGGTCCTCGAAGTTGGGGTGCGCCGCAAGCAGCTCTCTCATTTCGTTTTGTGCAAACAACACGATCTGAAGCAGCTTATGCTCGTTGGTTTCGTAGTTCAGCAGCTCCCGCAGAAACTCGATGCATTCCCCGGGCAGCTTCTGGGCCTCGTCGATGACCAGAACGATGGTTTCGTCGCCGTCCACTCCGGCGGCAAACAGACGGTTTTTAATCATCTCCCGGTGACAGCCGATGGTTTGGCATTTTTCGGCTTCCCCGGAACCGGAAAGCATTTCATTGATGGCTTTTGCAAACTGAAAGGAACTTTCGAACGCGGGATCGAGGACCAAATGAACCCGGACCGGCGCGCTTTCGCCTTCACCTGCGGAAAGGGTCCGGATCAGCCGCCGGCAGAGGGTGGTCTTTCCGGTGCCCACCTCGCCCTGCACAACGATGAGGCCCCGTCGGAGCCGCAGTGCAATTTCGAGATCCATCAGGCACTTGGCATGCATGGCGGAGCGGTAGAAAAAATCCGGGTCGGGCGTGTTGGAAAAGGGCTCCCGGTTCAGGTTGAAGAGTTTGTAATAATCCATACCCGCCATGTACCGCCTGCCTCTTAATTCCGGTCGCCCGGCGGCCGGGCCTGGGCTTCCCGGGCACCGAGTATGGTGGGGGTGATGAATATCAGGAACTCCTCCATCTCCTCGCTCTTCCGTTCACCCTTGAAAAACCATCCCAGAAGGGGGACGTCGGCCAGAATGGGAACCCCCTCGCCGGTTCCGGTAACGGTCTGCTTGGACAAACCGGATATGACGATAGTCTCCCCGTCGCGAACCACAAGGTTGGTCTCGGTCTCCTTGCGCTTGATGAGCGGGTTGCCGTTGACCGTCTGGGTGAAATCAACCTCGTCCTTTTTCACCTTGATGTTCATTTTCATATGGTCCCCGTCGATGATGCCGGGAACCACCTCGAGGCGCAGCACCGCGTCCTCGAACTCAACATCTCGCCTCCCCTCCAGGTCGGTGGTTTCAAAGGGGACTTTCTCGCCGTGCTCGGTATAGGCCATCTGGTTGTCCATGGTCGTGATGGAGGGGCTCGACAGGATGTTGAGTCTGCCGTCCCGCTGGAGCGCCTGGAGATGCGCATAGAGCACATTGCCGGTGACACGCCCGGCTACCACGCCCAGCGACATCCCTTCCATGCCGGCAAACGATTCCTCCGGGACCTGCGGGTCGCCCACGATGCCGAAATCGTCCATGGAGCCACTGGATGTGACGTAGCGCCCGCTCCATCGCATGCCAAGCTCCCGGGCGGTCTCCTGGTTGGCCTCCACGATGTTGGCCTCGATGAGAATCTGGGCCCTGGGCCGGTCGAGATGCTCGACCATCCGCCCGATACGGGCCATGTCGTTTCGGGTGGCCTGAACCAGAAGCGAGTTGGTCTCCTCGTTAATGCGGATGCGGCCAATGATCTCACCGTCTTCATCCCGGCTCAGAAACTCGGCAAGATTCTCGCTAAGGCTTTCCGCATTCGCATAATTGATCTTGATGATGCGATTGACCAAGGGGCCGTCACGCTCGGCACTGAGGCGCCGGGCGTGCAGCTCCTGGGTCTTCCGGGAGAGCTCGATTTCGTTTTGAATGTCCTGGACGCTGCGGACCTGGATAATATCCCCCTGCCACGACCATTCCAGCCCGCGGGAAGCGATGATGCTTGTAAACGCCTGGTTCCATGGAACGTTTCGGATATCGATGCTCATATTTCCGGAAACCGAATCGCCGATAAGCATGTTCTGGTCTGCGGCCCGCGCCATGGCCCGGAGCACCGACTCCACCGGCGCGTCGTTCAGGCGCAGGGTCACCCGGTCCTCCGGCAGGTCCCGATCCACGGGCGCCTCGTCCCACTTGTCGTGAAACGGAAGGGCTTCCTCGACATCCAAAACATCCCTTTCCCGGATATCCGGGGAGTATCCCCTGGCAGTTTCGGACTGACGGAGCCACTGTTCGATAAAATCCGCCTCCGGCTCCTTCTGGGTGGCGGCACAGCCGGAAAGCAGGAAAAAGAACAGCGCGCACAGCAAAACCGGCTGCAATAAAAACGATATCTTTCGACGATGGTTGTTCTTGACCTGCGGCATTGATATTCTTTCCTTGACGGCTTTGTAAAAAGTCCAATATCTGATGGACTCGTAAAAAGTCGCGATCCGACGGCTTTGTAAAAAGTTCAAGATCAAGGCTTGCGCGATTTCGAAGAATGCAGCGTACTTATCGTACGTGAAATTCTGAGAAATCGCGCGTAA
>SLPT01000239.1 GCA_007131845.1 Desulfobacteraceae bacterium
GAAAGACGGAGAAATTGTCGGCGGGTTATGACCGATGCCGGAGCGTTTTGCATTTTCTTGTCGAACCGATCACTTTTCATCCTGTTTTCCCCTGCCTATAAGTTTATAGCCTATAATAATGATGCACTCGTAAAAAGCCGTCAATAATGTCTGATCAAAAATATGCCGGAATTCCTGCGGCTAACATTTTTGTCGTCCTTGACCTTGATGAAAAATCCTGGTTTTCATTCGGGCACTATACTAAACAAATAAGAAAGACACCGGAAAAACGCAACAAAAATCAAACCTCTGCGGCTGAACCGTCATCGGGCCAATACAGGCGAACCGGACTGCGGCGGTTTGACAAGCTGTTTTAAACCGGTATCTTGAAAAAGCGGCTTTCTGCCGGGGCTCGATATGCGGATTGAATGGGCCCGGCTCAAGGCAGAATCAATGGATGAAAAAAACAGGGATGGAAACATGACAGATACGAAATCGCCTGATCAAAACCTGGTCGGCCATTACCGGCGCCCCGGCCTTGGAGGGAGCCTTTTAGCCGCCCTTGAAAAAGCGGGTAAAACCGTCCGGTCCTATGAAGATACGGCCGCTTTCGATGAGTTTCACATGCGGGGGCGGGCTGCCACAAGGGATCTTGCCCGTTTTGCGGAAATCGGCAGCGGCATGCGGGTGCTTGATCTGGGGTGCGGTTTGGGCGGCCCCGCACGGCTTTTGACCGCCGAGTACGGCGCGCGCGTCACAGGTATCGACCTTATGGAGGAGTTTATCGAGGCAGCCGTCATGCTGACGGCGATGGCGAAAATGGACAGATCACCCGCTTTTGTCCGGGGGGATATGCTTCATCTTCCCTTTGACGGAAAGTCTTTTGATGCGGCCTGGTCTCAGCACACCCTTATGAATATTGCGGACAAGACGGCCCTGTTCGGTGAAATTCACCGGGTGTTGGTTGCCGGGGGCATCCTGGCCTTCTACGATGTTGTGGCCGGTACCTTGCCCGGCCGGTATTACCCGGTGCAATGGGCATCAGATGCATCGATGGATCATCTCCCCGATGAATCCGAAATGCTTCGGTTGCTTGATTCGGGCGGTTTTGAGCCGGTTGCGCTGCATGATGAAACCGCGGCGTGCCTAAAATGGTTTGAATCCATCCGCTCTAAAATGAATAAACGCTCCGCCGAAGCCCCTTCGGACGCTCCGCCCGCACCGGGGCTTCATTTGGTCATCGGGCCGGACACGGCCGAAAAGGCGGCCAACACGGTCAGCAACCTGCGCGAGGACAGAATACGGGTGATCATGGGGACCTGGAGGAAAAAGGGGAGGGTTGGATAAGGCCAAACGCGTCCGCGCGGTAGCTGCTTCTCACCAGGGGTCCTGCGGCGACGTGAATAAAGCCCATCGCCAGTGCAGTCTCTCTTAATTCGTCAAACACGGCCGGTTCGATGTATTT
The DNA here is from genome assembly GCA_007131845.1 of Desulfobacteraceae bacterium. Classification (GTDB taxonomy): domain Bacteria; phylum Desulfobacterota; class Desulfobacteria; order Desulfobacterales; family Desulfosalsimonadaceae; genus B1SED10-16. Next base: position 1,445 of record SLPT01000239.1, read on the forward strand.
TGCCACCGGGTGGTGCGTATCGGAAGGGGCCAGGTACTGGCCGATGGTGAGCAGCTCGCAGCCGGCCGTTCGCAGATCACCCAGGGTATGGATCACCTCTTTCGTCGTCTCGCCCAGCCCGAGCATGATGCCGGATTTCGCATAGATGGTTTCGTTCATGGTCTTGAGTGCGGCAATCAGGTCAAGGGAGCGTTCGTAGGAGGCCATGGGCCGAACGGCCGGGTACAGGCGGGAAACGGTCTCCATGTTGTGGTTGATTACCCGGGGCCCGGCCTGAACCACCCGGGCAAGGGATGATCTTTCCCCTCTGAAGTCCGGTATGAGCACTTCCACGGCTGCACCAGTCGTCTCAAGTCGGCCGATCGCTTCTGCAAAATGGGCGGCCCCCCCGTCGGAGAGATCGTCCCGGGTGACCGAGGTGACCACCACGTGCTTTAATCCCAGCTGCCCGGCTGCCCGGGCCACGCGCGCCGGTTCGTCCGGATCGACCGGCTCCGGTGTGCCGCCGGCGATGTTGCAGAAGGTGCAGTTTCGCGTGCAAACCGCGCCAAGGATCATAAAGGTGGCGGTTTTCCGGCCGAAGCACTCGGCGATGTTGGGGCATGCGGCGGCCTCGCACACGGTGTTAAGAGATAACCCGCGGAGCATCCTCTGAGTCTCCGCAAGCTGATTCGCATCGGAAAGCCTGATCCGCAGCCAGTCCGGCTTCTGCTTTTTCATGGCCGGCCTTCTCCTGATGGCTTCGTAAAAGGTTCAACTCCAGGGGGGTCGTGCGGGGCTGTCTTATCCTGTAAACCCGCCAGTTCCCGCCGTCCGACCCGTATGGGCGTCAATCCGAACACGTCGCAGAATGACTTCATCACTTGAATGCCCACAGTATCCATGTCGTGCCCGTGTCCGGTCAGGGCTGCAAGGGAGGTTACCCCTCGATCTTTGATGCCGCAGGGCCGGATCCACCGGTAGTGGGATAAATTGGTGTTCACGTTGAATGCGAATCCGTGCAGCGTGATCCGCTGTTTGATTGCGCAGCCGATGGCCGTGATCTTGTCCCGGCCCGTCCACACTCCCCGGTGCATATCGTCCCGGCCGGCTTCGATGCCGTAGTGATCTGCAAGCAGGCGTATGAAAACAGATTCCAGCCGCTCCACGTATCGGGTGACGCTTCTGCCGTGACAATCCAGGTCCAGGATGGGGTAGCCCACCAATTGTCCGGGGCCGTGGTAGGTCACATCCCCGCCCCGCTCTGTCCGGCGCACCGCTACGCCCATTTTTTCCAGTTCTTGTGTGGATGCCAGTATGTTTTGCGGGTTCTGTCGTTTGCCAGTGGTCAGTGTGGGGGGATGCTCCATCAGCAGCAGGGTGTCCGGCATCCGGCCGCCGCGGCGCATGGCGGCAATCCGGAGCTGCATCCGCCATGCTGCTTCGTGGGAGATCTCTCCCAGAAACGAAACCAGTACGCTGGGTTTGTTCGTTTCGGGCACGTCCTTATAATCCCTATAGCTTGTAAAGGTGGTTGTTCAGTCCTATAGTGGCCCCTGCGCCGCGTTTTGTCAAAAAAATGCTTTTCCCGCTCCGGGATGAATGCCTGCCGGAGCGGGGCGTATTACGATTGGATGCCCAGGCGCATCCTTGCCCGTTCGATCCATACATACAGAGCCGGAACGTAGGCCAGGGTGAGAAAGGTGGATATGAAAAGGCCGGTAATGGCGACCACCGCCAGCGGCGAGAGCCGTTCCAGGCCCACGGCCATTTCCAGGGCAATGGGCAGCATGCCGGCGATGGTGGAAAAGGCGGTCATCAGAATCGGCCGGGTCCGCATGCGGATGGCATTTTGCACGGCCTGCTCCAGAGGACTGCCATTGCGTCGTGCGGCTTCGATGAAATCAATCAGCAAAATGGAATTGTTGACCACGATGCCGGACATGAGGATCATTCCCATGTTGGCCGGCATGGAAAACGGCTGCCCCGCAAGGAGCATCCCCCACGGAATCCCGATAAAGGCCAGGGGGATGGCCGACATGATCAGCGCTGGCCTGGCCCAGGAACGAAAGGAGATAACCAGGGCAAAGTACAGCAGCAGCAGGGCCAGGCCCAGCGCACTGCCCAAACGGGCGAAGGTTTCGTTCATATGCATCACCTCTCCGCGGCGGGATAGGGAATATCCGCCGGGCAGGTCAATACCGGAAAGCGCCTGGTCCACCTGCATGTCAAGAAAAGAGATGGGCGCCTGCTCCCGGTAGCCGATTACGCTGATGGTGGGCAGCAGATCTTCGCGCGTAATGCGGGTTTGTCGGAATACCTGGCGAATCTGTGCGATATCCCCCAGGTAAACGGTATCACTGGCTGCCGGAATCTCCAGTCCGGCCAGTTCCCGGGCATCTTTTATGGTGTCCGGCCCCAGCATCACACGGACAGGGTATCCGTCCTGGCCGCGCACCCGGAAATGTCCTGCCACCGTCCCGGTGGTGGCCGCGTACAGCTGGTCCGCCACCTGGCGGTAGCTTATCCCCCGGCGGCGGGCGGCCGCCTCGTCGATGTCCACCTCGATCTCCCGCTTGGTCGTGTCCCAGGTCTTGGAGATCGTGTTCAGGCCTTGTACCTTGTAGAGCCGCTGCTGCACGTCTTCTGCAAGGCGATCCAGCATGGCGGGATCCGGCCCTGAAATCATGACGTCGATGGGCGCGGCAATCGCGGAAAGCGGTGTTGCGCCGTACTCGTAGACATGCACGACCTTGAACGCCGGTATGTCATCGAAAACCGCCCGGAGTGTTCTTCCGATCTCCCAGATGGAGGCTTCCCGCTCGAATCGGTTGACGAAGTGGATCGTCATGACGCCCTCCTGGGACGTATTTTCAGCGCCGAAGCTGATTACGCCGGGCTCCGATCCCACGGTAGTTGCACTTTTCAAAACACCGGGCATCTCCCGGATGCGTTCGTTGACCGTCTCCAGGGCATCTTCGGTTGCGGATACGGACGTGTTGGGCCATATTTCAAAGGAAACCTTGAGAATGCCCGTGTCCATGGGCGGCATGAGATCGCGTCCGGCCAGGGGGATCTGCCGCATGCCTGCGAAAACGAGAACCAGCAGCAGGGGAAGAATGACGAAAAACCAGCGCGTGGTGCCGATGCGGAACAACCGGATCATCAGGTTCGCTAAGGGCTCAACGAACAGGGATCGCCCCTTTTCCGCAAACCGCTCGATCCGGTTCGTCCGGCTTTCGGGTTTGAGCAGGTACCTTGCAAGAAGCGGTATGATGGTAACCGATGAGATAAATGAGGCCACCAGTGCCATGGCCAGCACTGTAGCCAGGGGCCCTAAGATCTTGCCGGCATAACCGCCCACGAAAATGATGGGAAGTAGCACCGAGATGGTGGTGACGGTGCCGGCAAGGCTTGCCGGTATTATCTGCGCGGTGCCTTCGGCCGCAGCCTCAAAGCGTCCCGATCCCCCATTTTCGTGGGCGGCTTTTTTCCATTTTCTGTCGATATTTTCGATTACCACCACCGCGTCGTCCACCAGAAGCCCCACCGCGAGGATTACGGCGGTCATGGTCACGATGTTGAGCTCCATGCCAAGCAGCCGCATGCCGGCAAAGGTCAGAAAAAACGTAAACGGGATCGATACGGCGGCAAGCAGGGTAATCCGCATCCGGGCCAGGAAGAAAAAGATCACGCCGACGGTCAGCAGCACGGCGCTTTGCAGGGCGGAAAACAGGTTGGATACCGAGGTGCGGATCAGTTCTCCCTGCGTGTCCGCCACCGCGAACGACAGCCCGCCAAAGGCCGCTTCGATCTCCGGAAGCGCTGCCTCCACCGCTTCGATGGTGTCCATTACATTGCCGGATTCCGGGCGCAGGATGTTGAGCCCGATGGCCGGTTTCGTGTTGCCCTGAAAAACGGTTTTCCGTTTTTGGTACCCGGTTTCGATGCTTGCGACGTCTTCCAGAAAGATCTCCCCGCCGCCCGCATCCGTTGCCACGACGATCCGGCCCATCTCATGCCGGAAATCCTTTTCGCCGGCCACGCGGATGAGTATTTCCCGGTCCTTTTCCACTATACTTCCGCCCGGCAGGTTGCGGTGGGATCCGGCAATCGCCTCTGCAATCCCGGAGGCGGAAATTCCATAGCCTGCGGCCTGGTTTCTGTCGACAGCCACCCGGATTTCCGGGTGAAAGCCCCCGAAGACCTCGACATCCGCCACACCGTCGATCCGTAAAAATGCCTCGCGCAGCGCGTTGTCGGCAAGCTGGCGTACCCTGAACATCGGCATGTCGGACTTGGGAAAGACCGCAAGGGTGAGAACAGGCATGGCGGCATCCGAGATCCGGAATATGGCGGGCGATCGGACGCCTTCCGGAAGCTGCGGCCCGATCCGGTCCAGTTCGGCGCTCACATCCGTCACTGC
>SLPT01000081.1 GCA_007131845.1 Desulfobacteraceae bacterium
CTTTGTAAAAAGTTCAAGATCAAGGCTTGCGCGATTTCGAAGAATGCAGCGTACTTGGCGTACGTGAAATTCTGAGAAATCGCGCGTAACGCAGATATTGGACTTTTTACGAAGTCGTCAACCCCTGGTTATCAGACACCGCCCTTCTCATAGTTTTCATCCGGCGGAAGACCGGCTTTCGCGGACTCCATGCGTACAAGCACATCGCAGCGTTCGTTTTCCGGGTTTCCTGAATGCCCCCGGACCCAGCGGAATTCAACGCGGTGCCGGGACAGCAGTTCAAGCAGCCGATCCCATAAATCGGCATTGACCGCCTTTTTTCCGGGGCTTCGCATCCAGCCGTTTTTGCGCCACCTTGCAGCCCATCCCTTCATAACCGCGTCCACGACATATTTCGAATCACTGTACAGCACGACGTCCGAAGGCTTTTCAAGAGCCTCCAGTGCCCGGATGCAGGCCATGATCTCCATCCGGTTGTTGGTCGTATACCGGTATCCGCCCGAAAGCTCCCGCCGGCGATCTCCATCCTCGATGACTGCCCCGTATCCGCCCGGACCGGGATTATTCAGGGCACCGCCGTCCGTATGAATGAGAACCTTTCCACTTTGAATAATTTCAGGGCCGGAATCACCCGGAGATACCGTTTGCTGCTGTTCAGGTTTCGGGGCGGCTTTTACGGAAGCCTTTGCCTTAAGAAAATCCTCGGCTTCTTCCCGTGTGGCAAAGCCCTTGTAAACAGCTTTAGGATACCCGTGCACCTGACAATACGCGCCTTCTTCTCCGAACCACCGGGTATAGATGCCGGGTTTGCGACCCCGGTATACTGCGTAATAATTTTTCCTGGACACTGTTTTTCCGTCTGTTTTTCGGGTTGAACGGCCCGATACGCCGCCTGTGGAGTCTTACCGTTTCATCTGTTGCCTTTTTCGCACAGGGCAGCGCCGTTCAACAAGGAAAAAATCGCTTTGACGGCAACGGCGGCACCCGATATAGTCAGTGCATGAATGAAAATCAGGATTTCGACAATCTCTGCGTCCGGCTCAAATTTGATGAACCCGTAAAAAGTCGAGATCCGACGGCTTTATAAAAATGCCAGGATCAAGGCGTGCACGATTCCGAAGAATGCAGAGTACTTAGCGTACATGAAATCCTGAGAAATTGCGCGTAACGCAGATATTGGACTTTTTTCGAAGCCGTCAAACTTAACGGGTCCTTGATCTTGACGAAAAATCCCAGTTTTCTTTCGGGCAATCTATACGTATATCGGGAGATGTGACATGATCGGTGCCATTGCGGGCGATATGATCGGGTCGGTATACGAAGCCCGCCCCATCAAAAAAAAGGACTTTCCCCTGTTTCACCCTGCCTGCCAATTTACCGATGATTCGGTTTTGACCATAGCGGTAGCCAGGGCCATTCTTGAAGACAACGATTACCGGCGGTGGGTGCTGGAAATCGGACGGCGCTACCCGAATGCCGGCTACGGCGGGTCCTTCATACGGTGGCTCCGAGCGGAATCTCCTAAACCCTACGGCAGCTGGGGAAACGGATCGGCCATGCGCTCAAGCCCGGTAGGATTCGCCTTTGACGACATGGAAACCGTGGCCGCAGAAGCCGCCAGAAGCGCCGCAATATCCCACGACCACCCGGAAGGCATCAAGGGGGCCCAGGCGGCTGCCGTCGCTGTTTTTGCCGCCCGCACCCTTCGGAACAAAACGATCGTTAAAGACGAAATCCAGCGACGGTTCGGCTATGACCTGAACCGCAGTCTGGAGCGAATACGGCCCGGATACACCTTTGAAGTTTCCTGCCAGAAAAGCGTTCCCGAAGCCATCATCGCTTTTCTCGAATCCGATTCCTACGAGGATGCGGTGCGAAACGCCGTATCTTTAGGCGGGGATGCAGACACCCAGGCATGCATCGCCGGGGGCATCGCAGAAGCCTATTACGGCGGCGTCCCGCCAGGTGTGGTGCAGGAGGTCAGAAACCGCCTTACGCCCGACCTGTGGGAAATCGTGGAACATTTCTACTCAAACTTCCGCATGACAATGGCATCCGCCTGATACCGGCTTCCCTCAGGCAGCGGACGAGACGATGGGAAACCTGCCGGTCTGTAAGCGGCTTATCCGTCTTGCCCCGCAAATCGATAGCCATCCCCGGAATCAACGGCATCGCCTGGTTCTTTCGGATTCTCTTCATCCCCAAGGTTTTCCGATCCCCTGCTCATAAACCATATCGCGCAAGCGCTTCTGTGCTTGCAGTATAATTCAGGATCCCGGCACTCCAGGCATTCTTCACACTGGAAGTGGCTGTGCTTCATGCACTTATAGCCGGTTTCCCGGTCCGGATGATTGATACACCTGCCCACGTCGGACCTCCTTATTTCGCTACGGGACATCTTTTATTACTTTGCAACGCATACGGCATACTATCATAACGGCTTATACTCATTTTTACAAACCGGCTGCCCCGGTTTTTGAACGAATGTTTCCGCAATCCGTATCTGGCACCTCCAAAAAACGGTAAAAGATCAAAAACCGAACGGAATATATCCCATACAGCAGATACAAAAGTACCGACAACCCATTTCTGTATCCGGAAAGCTTCCTGGGGATCCTCAAAAACAAACAATAACATCCGGATACAATTGATCATCTTGACAATAACCCTCTGGTGATTATAATTGTTCCACAATGCATCCAATCAGTAAAAGGCATGTCATGCCATTGACGATTTCACAGGAATCAAGGAGGTGATGACCCGATGCTTGACAAGCTCATGCCCCAAAGATGGAAAAAAACCAAAGAATCCGCCGTACCCGTACGAAACAAACAATACAGGGATTCTTTCGGTACGGAAGCTTTTTTCCCATCTTTCCCCTTTTTCACCGATGACGGCGTGCTGCCCCGGGTAGACGTCCAGGAGGGGAAAAAACATATTACGGTCAAGGCAGAGATTCCCGGCGTCGATAAGGACGATATCAGCATATCAATCGACAACGGGCTGCTTCGGCTGAACGGAGAAAAACGGCGGAAAAAAGAAGAAAAGGACGAAAACTACTATTATATGGAAAGCGAGTACGGTCGTTTCAGCCGAATCATCGAGCTGCCGGCCGAAGTGGACCCCGACGACGTGGACGCCACTTACAGAAAAGGCGTTCTGACGATAAAAATCAAAAAAACAAAAACGCCCAATCCCGGAAAATTTCTATACGATCCGGATAATCCGGCCCCATTGTTTTGGATCTCCGCACCGGTGCCTGCGCACCCGGTGCGGAGATCCGCAGCCATTTGCACCAGGCGCAATCCTTTTTTGCATTGACAGGCAGCCAGGAGTCTTTGGGCAGATAACATCCTGAACGGGGAGAATATGCATACTGTATTAAAAGGAATGACACTCATTGACGGATCAGGCCGAACGATCGAAGACGCGGTCATGGTTTTCGAAAACGACCGGATCTCGGCCGTCGGCTACAAAGACCGCGTTTTGCTGCCCGATGGCGCCAGGCACTTTGATCTGACGGGTAAATACGTGATTCCCGGGCTGATAGATGCCCACATACACCTGGACATGCACGGCATGGCCGACACGTATCATGAAAGCCTGGTGGAAGACAAGCTGCGCACCATCCGCGCGGCCAGGGAAATGGCCAATACCCTTCGGTCAGGAATTACAACGGTTCGCAACGCCGGATCGGCCAACTACATTGACATTGCCGTGAAAAAAGCCGTTGAAACAGGGCTTATTGCCGGCCCCCGGATTCTTGCAAGCGGGCGGATCATCTGCATGCTCACGGCCGGAAACGACTACTTCAAGGGGCTCTACCGGGAGGCGGACGGGGTGGATGAAAACCGGCGGGCCGCAAGAGAACAGATCAAGGAGGGAGCAGACATCCTGAAAGTGATGGCCACCGGAGCCATTATGAACCCCGGAGACATTCCGGGCGCGGCCCATCTGGATGTCGATGAGATGCGGGCCGTGGTCAACGAAGGGGAAAAAGCCGGCAAGCATACGGCTGCCCATGCCCACGGCGCCCAGGGGATTAAAAATGCCATTCGGGCCGGGGTAAGGACCATTGAGCATGGCACGCTGGCAGACGATGATGCACTGAAAATGATGGCCGATAACGGGGTTTTCCTGACATCGACCCTCAGCTCCAATTTCTGGATGCTTAACCACGCAAGAAACGACAGCCATATTCCCCGCTTCATGTCCAACAAGGCTGGGGATGTAGCAAAAATACGGGAGGAAAATCTCCACAAAGCCATTTCCTACGGGGTCCGGGTGATCATGGGAACCGACGCCGGAACGCCTTATAATTATCATGGAAGGAACAGCATGGAGATCGTGCAGTATGTAAAAACCGGTCTCATGGATGAAAAAAGCGCCATCAATGCGGCGACCTATACCGCGGCGGAAGCCATCGGCATGTCCGATGAGCTCGGTTCTCTATCCGCTGGCCGATTTGCCGATTGCGTGGTTTTGAATAAAAATCCATTGCAAAATATCGAGTGCCTTGAATCCCTTGATGATATATTTCTCGTGTTCAAAGGCGGGCAGCCCGTCTCCGGAGAAGTCGACACCCGGCAGTGGTATCCCGACTCTCCCTTAGGGCCCCGGATCGGCAGCGACGACGATACGGAAGCGAACATGCAGACCCTCTGACAAGGTAAAAATCCATAATAACCGTGCCTAAACTCAGTTTTGGCCGTAAATACAGTAACCGGCGACAAAAAGGTGAGGTGAATGAAAAAGCATATTCTGTTTCTGTGCGACGCAAGCGACATCGACGTGGTGGAACAGAGCTTCGCCGACAACGAGGCGTATGAGCTGACCGTCGAAACATCGGAAAAGATCCTTCAGTTCGGCGTAAGATCATATCTGGACCAGACCATCGAGCGCATACGGAACAATCCGGATATGTACGACGGTATCGTGGGAACCCACGATTCCTCTGCTGTTTTTGCCGCCATCATCGCCGAGGCGACCGGCCACCGATTCGCCCCGGTCAACGCGATCATCAACTGCCAGAACAAGTTCATGTGCCGGTGTATACAAAAAGCCGTCATTCCGGAGCATACCCCAGGCTACGCCATAGCGCTCGACTACCTGCGGGAACCTTCCAGGCTCGCCACGCCATTTTTCATCAAGCCGGTTCGCGCCAACATATCCTTCGGCACGCACACGATCGAGGATTCCCGGGAGCTCGAATATTACATTGCCAGCGAAAGCAGCGACATCGCCCGTTTCAACCGCTATTATACGGATGCCCTGTTCACCAGCGCAAACTACTACACCGCCATGAACGTGGCGACCTGCAACAGCTTTTTATGCGAGGAATTGATCGAAGGGACGCAGGTGACCGTCGACGGATATGTATTCGAAGAGGATGTCTGCTTCTTCGGCTTTACCCGGGCCTATTACCACCCGAATACCAACTCTTTTCATTACCATGAATTCCCCCACCGGTTTTCCGCCGCGCTGCGGGAAAAAATCGAGACGGCGCTGACGAGGCTCATGCCGGCGCTGGGTATTGACAACTCCTTTTTCAACGTCGAGCTGCGTGCGGACGAAGCCGGGGAAAGCTTTAAAATCATAGAAGTCAACTGCCGTATCGCTTTTCAGTTTGCCAAGACCATCGAACCGGTAACCGGCATGGATCCGCTTCATATGCTGTGCGACGTGGCCACGGGCACACGCCCGGAAAAGCGAAAATCGAACCAGAAAACCTATGCCCGGTGCTACAACTTCGAACTGCACCACTTCAGCGATGCGCTGATTCTTGAGACCCCGACCCAGAGCGCATACGCGGAAATCCGGATGAAATACCC
>SLPT01000215.1 GCA_007131845.1 Desulfobacteraceae bacterium
ATCCCCGGCAATGACCCGGTAATCCCCTTCCATACCGCCAAATGGCCGATCATCCCTTCGGTGAAGCCCTGCCGTGGATAGGATCGCAACACGGCGAGCTGCCAGTTCCGGGCCGGAGGCCGCAGGGGTTTTTTCAAAATGCGGGCAGGGCAGATCCGCGATGTGGGATCGCATCGGTTCGGGCATCTGTTCGAGTCGCGCCATACGTTTCTCCTTTTTGCTTTGGACGTATAAACAATTACGGAATTGTATATTAGTGCCCGAACGAAAACCAGGATTTTTCGTCAAGATCAAGGACGGCGAAGATTTTAACCGCAGGAATACTTGGCGTATTTTGAGGATTAAAATTTGAGCCGGACGCAGAGATTGGCGAAAAAGACGGTTTTTGTTCAGGCACTATATTATATGTGTAAAGACTAAACCATGACAAATGTATTGTCAAATCCGCCCGGATGCGAAATGCAGGACGATAGGCAGGCATGCTGAGCTGCCAAAAGGACATACGATCCGGCAAAAAGCCCCTTCCGGCTCTGCTCGAAACGCATGCTTGAATTCCGATTTGTGCAGGCCGGCTCAAAACAGTGTTTACATTTGGAACACGGCGCTTTATACTTTCCTTTATTTCACCCCGGCCCTAACACAACAAAGGAGATCGCTGGCAATGAAGGCAGAAGAAATCAAAACGGTTGCGGTTGTCGGTGCGGGCGATATGGGACACGGGATTGCCGAGGTGTGCGCACTGGGCGGCGTCGATGTCAATCTCTACGATGTGAAACAGGAATTCGTGGACAAGGGAATGGCGCGCATCCGGCAAAGCCTGGACAAACAGGCATCAAAACAGAAGCTGGACGAGAATGCGGCCAAAGACGCCGCTGCCCGGATCCGGGGATTTACCGTTCTGGGCTATGCGCTGAAAAATGCCGATTTCATGATCGAGGCCGCGCCGGAAAAGCTGGGGCTGAAACAGGAGATCTTCCGGGAAGCCGACGGGGCCGCTCCCCCCAACACCATTCTGGCCTCCAATACGTCCAACATGAGCATCACCCGGATTGCCGAGGCGACCGGCCGGCCTGAAAAGATCCTGGGTATTCATTTTTTCAACCCGGTGATGCTGATGACCCTGGTGGAAGTCATCCGGGGGGAGAAAACGTCCGAAGAGACCATGAATACATGCTATGAATTTATCGGGAGGCTCAAAAACTTCCGGGGAAACATGGTGCCGGTGCGGGTGGAAAAGGATACCCCCGGGTTTATCTACAACCGCCTGGGCGCCCCTATCGGCCTGTACATGTCCGAGCTCCATGAAAAGGGGCTTGCCGACCCGGAAGCGCTGGACGCCAAAGTGCGATCCGTGGGCGCTCCCATGGGGCCTTACGAAATCATGGACTTTACCGGCCTGGACGTAAACCTCCACGGCAATGAATACTTCGCGCGCACCCTTTCCCCGGAATTCGAGCCGCGAAGTTGGCTTAAAATCATGGTTTCCGAAGGGCGGCTCGGAAAGAAAACGGAAAAAGGCATCTATGAATGGCCGGGCGGCGCCCGTCCGAATATCGATATGAACAAGGCCGATCCGGATTTTGACGTAATGGATATTATGTGCCTGCAGGTCAACGAGGGAACCAAGCTCCTGGAAGAGGGCGTCACCGGCAGCCCGGCAGAAATCGACAAGGCCGTGATCAACGGCGGGGGAGCCGCTATCGGCCCGTTTGCCCTGACCAAGGGGATGGGCTGGGACAAGGTGGCCGCGCAGTGCGAGGCCATTTCAAAGCGTCTGGGGATCGAATGGTTCATGCCCACCCGGACCCTGAAAGAAGGAAAAATCGATATATAGCGGTTTTCACCAGGAACCTTTTCCCACGACGGTGTTCATGAAGCGGCCTTTTTCCAGTTTTGTCCGGAATATTCTGGTTCTTATGGTTTTTCTCGCGGTTCTTCCGGCGCTGCTGATTATCCTGTATTCCGGCCTGGAAATGCGGCAGGCCGCCCTGGAAGATACAAAACGGGAAGTCATGACCCTGGCGCGGACCGTGGGAGAAGTTCAACAGGGAATTTCCCTTTCCACCGACCAGATGCTTTCCGCCCTGGCGCAGATGGAGGCGGTCCGCAGCCGGGACGGAGAGGCCGGCAGCGCAATCTTTCACTCCATCGTCGATGAAAATCCCAGGTACAGCAATATTGTAGCCACAGACATCCACGGGGATGTTTTTGCATCGGGAAAACCCTTCGAACCGACCAGTCTGGCAGACAGGCCCCACTTTCAGCAGGCCCTGGAGGAAAAGTCCTTTGTCGTGGGCGAATACATTCTTACCCGGGTGGGCCAGGAAGTTTCGGGCCTCGTCTTCGCATACGCGGTCACGGACGGGCAGGGAGAGGTTCTTTGCGTACTTTCCACCGCGTTCAACCTGGACAGTTTTTCTTTCCTCCTGGATGTCGCGGATTTCCCGGAGGATTCTTTCCTGGCTGTGACAGACCGTAACGGCATTCGCCTGTTCTATCACCCGCCCCGGGAAACAACCAATCCAATCGGAGAGCCCATCGTCGGGACTGCGTGGGAGACGGCAAAAGGCGCCCGGGAGCCGGGCATTTCCGTCCATACCGGCTCGGACGGCATGCGGCGGATTTTCGCGTACCAGCCGGTTTCCCTGGAAGAAGGGGGAGAACCCTATGCCTATATCTGGTCGGGGATTCCCGAGGCAGCCGCGCTGAAGATCGCCAACCGGGTCCTGGTCCGTAATCTGCTTTGGATGCTTCTGGCTGCCAGCATGGCATTTTGCGTCGCATGGCTTGTCGGCGGCCGGAGACTGCTGGATCCCATTCAACGCCTCACCGGGACAACCCGGGCGTTCGCATCGGGCAATACGGGTGTCCGTACCGGCATGCAGGACGCTCCCGGCGAGCTGGGTGAACTGGCCGGCGCTTTTGACGACATGGCCGATACGCTGGTAAAAAATCAGCAGCGGCTGCACACCATCGCCGATTACACCTATGACTGGGAGTACTGGATCGGCCCGGACGGCGGGCTGTTGTGGATGTCTCCTTCCTGCAAGCGGATGACGGGGCGTCCGGCGTCGGCGTTCATGGCGGACAACGGGCTCATCGAGCGGATCGTGCATGAACAGGATAAACCACGATTCAGGGCCCACCTCGAAGAGAGGGATCTGAAAAGACGCGGAGGGCATGTGGATTTCCGCCTCGTCAACGTATCAGGCAATACGGTCTGGATCGATCACCACTGTATTCCCATTTACGACGAAAACGGCGCTTTTCTCGGGCGTCGGGTCAGCAACCGCGACATCACCGAGCGCAAGCGGGTGGAGCAGTCCCTTTCGGAAAGCGAGGCGCAATTTCGTTCGCTGGTGGAGGGGGCCCCGGATGCCATATTCGTGCAGACCGAATTTTGTTTCGCCTATGTCAACCAGGCGGCAATCGATCTGTTTGGCGCACGTTCAGCGGATCAACTGCTGGGCACCCCGGTGCTGGACCGCTTCCATCCGGATTTCCGGAAAGCCGTCGAAAAGCGGATCCGCCAGCTCAATGCCCTGAAGCAGAAGGTTCCGAGGCTGCGCCAGGTGTACCTCCGGCTCGACGGAAGCGAGGTCCCGGTGGAGGTCTCAGCCGTTCCGGTGACGTTTGAAGGAAAAGACGGTGCCCTGGTTTTTGTCCAGGACGTCACGGAGCGGGAAAAAGTTGAGGCCCGCCTGCAGCAGGCGCAGAAAATGGAGGCCATCGGCGCGCTGGCCGGCGGAATCGCACATGATTTCAATAATCTTCTCTTTCCCATCATGGGCCTTTCCGAAATGCTCCTGGACGATCTGCCGGAAAAAAGCATCGCCCGGGACAATGCCGCTGAAATTTACCGGGCGGCCGGCCGTGCCCGGGACCTGGTCAACCAGATCCTTAACTTCAGCCGACAGGCGGAGCACAAGAAAATTCCCTTGCGCATCCAGACGGTTCTCAAGGAGGTGCTGAAGCTGTCCCGGGCCACCATTCCCTCGAATATCGTCATTCACCAGGATATATCGTCCGATTTGGGGCCGGTGCTGGCGGATCCCACCAATATCCACCAGGTGGTCATGAACCTGGTCACCAATGCCTACCATGCCGTGGAGGAAACCGGCGGCGGGATAACCATTGCCCTGCACCGAACGGAACTGGGGCCCGGGGATCTTTCCAATGCAGGGCTCGCCCCCGGCGCTTACGCCCTTATCACCGTGTCTGACACCGGCTGCGGCATTCCCCCGGAGATCCGCCCCCGGATTTTCGAGCCGTATTTTACCACCAAAGACCAGGAAAAGGGTACAGGGCTAGGTCTTTCCGTGGTATACGGCATTGTTCGGGAGCATGGCGGCGATATCCGGGTCTACAGCGAGCCCGGCCGGGGCTCCGCTTTCCGGGCATACCTGCCGCTCATGCAGGGCGCGGTTGCGGATGAAACGGTAGATACCCCTACCGTCTATCCTTCGGGGACGGAGCGGATTCTTTTGGTGGATGACGAGGAGCCCATTGTACGCCTGGAAACGCAGATGCTGGAGCGTCTCGGGTATCGGGTGGCGGCTTATACCCGCAGCGAACATGCCCTGGAGGCGTTTGAGGCTGATCCGGAGGCCTTCGACCTGGTGATCACGGACATGGCCATGCCGTCCATGACCGGAATCCGGCTGGCGCAGCGTTTGGCCGCTATCCGGCCGGACGTGCCGGTGATCCTGTCCACCGGTTTCAGCGATGCAATGACCCGGGAGGAACTTGCAAAAAGCGGCATCCGGGAGATCCTCCACAAGCCCGTAACCCGGGGCGACCTGGCAAACACGATCCGGCGGGTTTTGGATAAACGGCAAGAATAAAAAGGGTTATATAATAAAAAAGGGTGCTTTCAATGAGAAAGCACCCTTTTTTATTTTGCAAATTTTTTTGCAGCAACCGGTTTAAGCCGGTCGTTAGACCACGGTGACGTTAGCCGCTGCCGGGCCTTTTTGCCCCTGCGTGACTTCAAAATTCACCTTGTCGCCCTCGCTCAACGATTTGAAACCGTTCGAGTTGATGGCGGAAAAATGAACAAACACGTCCGGTCCGTCTTCCTGCTCGATAAAACCAAAACCCTTGCTGTCGTTGAACCACTTTACTGTTCCGTTTTTCATGTAGCCGATCCTCCTTTCCTGCGAATTTCTCATGGTCTCAATACCGGAGGCAGCCATTTTACAAAACGGATTCTTCCCTCGCTGAAACCGACCCGGCAACCAAGCCGTGTCTTTACTGATTGTCAAAACTATACATTGTTTTTTCGGAAATGCAAGGAAAAAATTGAAGTTGGTAAATAAAATATTCTTCAATGCTGCCTGCTTTTACTGTCCAGGTAAAAACTCCTGGGAAAAAGTCTTTGCGTGCCGGCAGGAAACGCCTATCTTTAATGCATTATGCGAAAATCCATCTTGCTGGCCGTTTTATCCTCCATTTTTATCGTTTTCGTGGGCATGGGCATCATCGTGCCGGTGCTGCCCATCTATGCCGCCGAGCTTGGGGCAACGGGGTTCGCCCTGGGTGTCATCATCGCTGTCTTCGCATTGAGCGGAGGGGTGCTTCAACCCATTGTTGGCGGGCTTTCGGACCGTCACGGGAAAAAGGGTTTCATGATCGCCGGGCTCGTAATTTTCGGGATGACCGGGTATATCTATACCCTGGCCGGTTCTGTGAACCACCTGATCCTGATCCGTACCTTTCATGGTGCGGGTTCCGCCATGATCATTCCCATGGCCATGGCCTACATCACGGATGTTTCGGCAGGCGGCAGGGCCGGTCGGTACA
>SLPT01000288.1 GCA_007131845.1 Desulfobacteraceae bacterium
CGGACTGGCCGCTCGCCTTGAGGATTTTTTCCATGTAGGCGCTCATGTCCCAGTTGTCGCCGGTCAGGCAGGATACGGAGTTTTTCAGGTGCGAGGAAGGTTTGACTTCCTTGACCCGGTCTTCCAGCAGGGATTTGAGCTTGCCGAACAGATCGTTGTATTCCTCTTTTTTCGTATCGTCTTCGGGGGATTCGATGCCCAGATCCCCTTTTTCGGCGCTTTTAAGGGTTTTCCCCTTGTATTCCGTGAGGGTCTGCACGACGAATTCGTCGACCGGGTCGGTCATGAGAAGGACTTCGTAGTTTTTGTCTTTGAGCGCCTCTATGTGCGGGCTGTTAATGATCGATGACATGGAATCGCCGGTGATGTAGTAGATGTGCTCCTGGTCCGGCTGCATGTCCGTCACGTACTGCTCCAGGGATCGCCATTTGTCCTCGGAGCGGGTGGTTTTGTAGCGAAGCAGCCCCGTGAGCCGGTCCTTGTTGTCCCAGTCGTTGTAGGCGCCTTCCTTGATCACCGCACCGAACTGATCGAAAAACGTGTCGTAGTTCTCCTGATCCATCTTTTCCAGCTTGTCGAGTATTTTTTTAACAAGATTTTTCCGGATGTTCCGGACCAGGGAGTCCTGCTGGAGCAGCTCGCGGCTGATGTTCAGGTTGAGATCGGGGGCGTCCACGACTCCCCGGATGAAGCGCAGGTATTCAGGCAGCAGTTCCTTGCAGTTGTCCATGATGAAAACCCGTCGGCTGTAAAGTCTCACACCATGCGACCGTTCCGGGTGAAAAAGGTCGAACGGAGCCGTGGACGGGATGTAGAGCAGGGCGGTGTACTCGGTGGTCCCTTCGAGCTTGATATGGAGCCAGTCAAGGGGTGGATTCCAGTCGTGGCTGATGTGGGAGTAAAAATCCTTGTATTCGTCCTCGGTGACTTCACTTTTGTTGCGGGTCCATATGGCCTTCATGGAGTTGAGTGTCTCCTCCCGGATGACTTTTTTCTTCTTGTCTTCCAGGGGTTTTCCGTCCGCATCCACAAGGGGATTGCCGTCTTCGTCGGTTTCGGATTCTTCCTTTTCAACATCCATGACGACAGGATAGCGCACGAAATCGGAATGCTGTTTGACCACGCGGCGGATGGTCCATTCCTCCGTGAAGTCATCCTCTCCGGTTTCCACGGGTTTGAGCTGCAAAATCACATCCGTGCCGCGGGTGGGCTTTTCGACTTCTTCAATGCTGAATTCCCCCTGGCCTTCGGACTCCCATTGATATCCTTTTTCGTCGAATGCACTGCGCGTTATCACGCTCACCTTATCCGCCACGATGAATGCGCTGTAGAATCCAACGCCGAACTGGCCGATCAGCTCGGTGGAGATGGTATTGTCGTTTTTCGACTGTTCGAGCGCCCGGACAAATGCGGCGGTTCCGCTTTTGGCGATGGTCCCGAGGTTTTCCACGATTTCATCGCGGGTCATGCCGAGCCCGTTGTCCGAAACCGTCAGCGTGCGGTTTTCCTTGTCCGGTATCAGTTTGATCTTGAATTCCGTGTTTCCGCCGAGGATGTCGGGATGGGTCTGGGACTCGAAGTCGATTTTGTCAATGGCGTCGGACGCATTGGAGATCAGCTCCCGCAGAAAAATTTCACGATTGGAATAAAGGGAGTTGATGATGATGTTGAGAAGCTGCTTGACTTCGGTCTGGAATTGGAAAGTCTCTGGTTTCGGTGCCATAATGGTATACTCCTGTATCGATGTAAGGTTGTTTTCGTTACCGGATTGCTTTAACTCAATAAAATGGGTTCGGTTTGACGTTTGTCAAGGGGTTGGGGGGCACGCAATGTACTTGGTGTATGATGCCAATCGCTGCTTCGCCGTGATCTATGACCAGACCCTTCCAATGTTGCCGGGGCAGCCCCCATCCCTGTCGTTAAACACAAAGGCTTCATCGTTCGTCCGGGACCGGCGTGGTAGGGAATATCAAAACAGGTTTGCGTTTTTTTTGTTTCCGGTATATGTTTCAACGATTTATGTTTCGAAGGCAATCAGGGGGCCATCCGGCGATGATTTTAACGGTGATAAAGACGGCGCGATGATCGAGCTTTACGAAAACCTGTCGAAAAAAGAGGCGGAACTGTGCAGCCTTGTGCTGGATGCCTCCTTTATATCCCACCGGGTCAGGCGGCGGGGCAGGGGACTTTCCATTCTGGTGGACGAGCATAACTACGAGGCCGCGCGGGAGACGATGGCCGCGTATTTCGTGGAAAACCGGATCGAACATCCTTTTCCGGCGCCTGCGGAAGAGGATGCCGATCACGCGTATGCCGGGATATGGATGGCTGCATTTTTAGGGGCAATTCATGTTTACGTGTCAAATACCGGGTATGTCCGCGATATCTGGGACCAGTTCGGCGCATCGGCTGCAAGGATCAACGATGGAGAATGGTTTCGTACCGTCACTGCGCTGATGCTTCATGCGGACGCCGTTCACCTTGCCGGCAACATGGCCGGCATGGCCATTTTCGGAACCGCGGTCGCCCAGGTGGCCGGGTGGGGGGTCGGTTTTCTGCTGATTGTGCTGGCTGGCGCTGCCGGAAACTTTTTGAACGCGATGATGATGCACGCAGGCCATCTTTCCATAGGGGCCTCCACCGCCGTTTTCGCGGCGGTGGGCATCCTGTCGGCGCACCAATTCGTAAGGCGCCGCAAAACCAGCGGACGCAGGGCCCGGGCCTGGATTCCGGTTTTTGGCGGTATCGCCCTTCTGGGCATCTTGGGAACCGGCGAACGCGTCGATCTGGGGGCTCACCTGCTCGGATTTGCCGCCGGTATCGGGACGGGCATGCTTTACGGCATTCTCGGCCCCGGCCGCACGGATGAACGGATCCAATGGGTCTGTGCATGCGCAGCCTCGGGTATTATTGTGTTTGCATGGGTGGCAGGCTACTTATACGGGTAACCGAACTGGAGGCGATATCAAAATGAAAGCGATAGCCGATTTTCTTTTCGAGTCCAAAATGCTCAAGGAAATTCCCCGTACGGGATATCATTTTCTGGGTGCGGGCAGGGAGTCGGTTGCGGAGCACTGTTTTTCCGCAACTTTCATCGCTTATGTCATGTGCCGGCTGGAGCCGGCGGCAGATCCGCTTCGCCTGGTCTTCATGTGCCTGGTACACGATATTGCCGAAGCCCGTACCGGTGATCTGAATTACGTTCAGAAACGATATGTGAAAGCCGATGAAAAAAAAGCCATAAACGATGCCACGAGGAGCCTGCCGTTCGGAGAGGATATCCGGTCTTTGACGGAGGAATTCAGGCGGCAGGAATCCCTGGAAGCGAAGCTGGCCCATGACGCCGATCAGCTCTCTTTTATCCTCGATCTGAAATCGATTGCCGACAGGGGGGCAAAAACCCCCGAGAAATGGCTGCCCTATGTTGTGGATAGACTCAAGACCGATCTTGGCCGCAAGCTGGCCCAAAGCATCACGGAGCGGGACTGGGATGCCTGGTGGATAGAAAATTACACGGAGGAACCCTGACGGCTTCGCAAAAAGTCCAATATCCGGGCCTGCGCGCAGCTTCCCGGGAATATAGGATGTGCTGAAGAAGGAAGCGCATCGTTTTACCGCCGCCGACCAAATCTTCTGGTAAAATAACGTTTATGATGCGCTTCCTTAGTCAGCACATCCTGTGGCGCATTTATAAAGCCATCGGATCGCGATTTTTTACGAGTGCATCACTCTTGATTTTTGGTTATGGATTGATTAAGTGTAACGGTTTGTCATGGTAAACGGTTTAGAGAATCTTTTACGGTAGCATTTCCGCCATACCGGAAAAAGAAAGATACATGCAAACAAACCCGGGCGGGAGATTCTGGATGCAGCTAAGCCTCGAAGAGCTTGCCGGGTGCCTGGATACGCACCCCGACATTGTGCTGCGATGGATCCGGCAGGGACGGATCCCTGTAAAGCGCAGACAGGACGCCTGCGTTTTTAACCCGGAGGTGCTGAAAAAATGGGCAGCAGCCCATCATGTCAGCTTCATGGCGCCGGAAAATAAGACGCCGCCGCTTCTTGAGGAAAAACCGGCCGGCCTTGCCAGGGCCATGGAAAAGGGCGGGATGTACTACGATATTCCGGGAGAGTCCGTAAGCGAGGTGCTGGGATCGGCAGTGGAGCAAATGGAGAACGTCCCGGGCCGGCATCTGAAGGATTTACTGTTCGGGAAACTTCTGGACCGGGAGAACATGATGTCGACCGGCATCGGAAGCGGTGTGGCGGTGCCTCATCCCCGCTCGCCCGTTCAGAAACAGGAGACGGATGGGGCGTTGGCGGAGCAGATGGCGGTGTGTTTTCTCGCCCGTCCGGTCGACTGGCAGGCCGTGGACAACAAACCCGTTTTCGTCCTTTTCATCATCGTTGCACCCACGGCCAGGCAGCACCTTCACCTGCTTTCCCGCATTTCATACTGCATGCGTGACAACGCGTTCCGGGAACTGCTTGCCGGCCGCCCGGATCCGGAGAGCCTTTTATCTGCAATCTCCGGCTATGACAGCCGCCTCGATGCGGGCGGCTAATAAAATGGGGCTGCCGGTTGTCCGGCTATCAACAGGAAAACCAAACAGGAGGCATCGTCTTTGGCCTTCTCTTTTCGGATAAAACATTGGATCGGGCGATTTTTTCCGCAGGGTCCTGCCAGTGAAGACAGGCTTCTGCTGATCGTTTTCGGGGCAATGGTAGGGGTGTGCAGCGGTTTGGCCGCAGTGGCCCTCAACACAAGTCTCCACGGCATGGAGTCTTTTTTCGGCCAGTACCGCTACAACTGGTGGTCGTTTTTACTTCCCGGCATCGGGGCCGCCCTTTCGTCGATTTTTCTTGAAAAAATCATCCGGGAGGGGGCAGGGCATGGTGTTCCGGAAGTGATCTATTCCGTGTCCCGTCATGGCGGCCTCCTTCGGATGCGATCAACATTTTCCCGCCTGGTTTCCAGCAGCCTCACCATCGGCTCCGGCGGTTCAGCAGGCCCCGAGGCGCCTGTTGTCATGAGCGGCTCGGCCATCGGAGCCAATATCGCAAAGGCTTTCTCTCTTAATGAACGCCAGCGAATCGCCCTGGTCGGCTGTGGATCGGCCGGCGCCGTTGCCGGGATTTTCAATGCGCCCATTGCCGGACTGGTATTCACCATCGAGGTGATCGTGGGGGAATGGACGGCGCTCCATATCGTCCCGGTGGCCGTGGCATCGGTATCCGGTGCACAGATCAGCCGCATCCTCCAGGGAAACCAGATCCCCTTTACGCATCTGCATTTCGACGTCGACGTGACCACAACCGTGGCAGCTGCAGGGCTGGCCGTCCTCACCGCCGGGGCATGCATTTTGCTCACCCGGATGCTGAGGACCTCTCACCACCTGGCCGGGAAAGTGCCCGTGCCGCTGTGGATTCGGGCCGCCATGGGCGGCATGACCGTGGGCGTCATCGGGTTGTTCCTTCCCCAGGTGCTGGGGGAGGGCTATCACGTGATCCAGAAAATGGTTGAGGGATCCTTTGACGGCGGTTTTTCACTGGTTTTGCTCCTTGTACTTGCAAAAATTCTGGCCACCTCACTCACTTTGGGATGGGGCGGATCCGGTGGGATTTTTGCCCCGTGCCTGGTCATCGGCAGCTTTGCAGGTCTCATGTTCCACAGGGGCGTTGATTCCCTGTTGCCTGGCCTGTTGTCCGTAAACGAAGGAGCCTTTGCCCTTTTAGGAATGGCGGGCATGATCAGTGGCATGCTTCAGGCGCCGCTTAC
>SLPT01000220.1 GCA_007131845.1 Desulfobacteraceae bacterium
ACTACGACTGGAAATCGTCACACCCGAGCGGTACGTGGTCGATCAGGATGTCAAGATCGTCATGGCTCCCGGTACGTTAGGCGAATTCGGTATTCTGCCCAACCATACACCGTTTCTCAGTTCGCTGGAGGTTGGAAAGGTTCATTTCCGGGACCTCAAGGACAACGAGCACGTCGTGTTTATAAGCGGCGGTTTTTCCGAAGCGCTTCCGGATAAAGTGACTATTCTGGCAGAAACTGCTGAAATACGTGAAAAAATTGACGTTGACCGTGCCCGGGCGGCCTACGACCGCGCCCGTGAGCGGCTTTCTTCCTCCGACGATAAAGTTGACAAAGATCGTGCACGGTTTGCCCTTGAGCGGGCCGAAGCACGTATCCGGCTTGCCACCAAAACGGATTGATCCGAAATCCGGGCGACTCCGGAAGTTCGATACTCTCAAGCGCTTGATTTACGCAAACCAAGGAAGGGCAAATCATATGATTTGCCCTTCCTTGGTTTGCAGGGGCGCATGTCACCATGGCCGATTTGTCTGTGGCTTGAACGGTACTTCTAATGGAAAGCAATAAATGAAGGACAAAACTGCTGTTATAATTCTTGCGGCCGGCAAGGGTACGCGAATGGCCTCTGATAAGGCGAAGGTGCTTCATCCCATTGAAGGAAAAGAGATGATCCGGTTCGTTGTGGATGAGGCGGTACGGGTGGCCGGGAACAATGTTATCGTAGTGATTGGGACCCAGGCGGAAAAGGTCAGAGAGGTGGTATCACGAAGCCATCCCGGCCTTCGTTTCGCTCTCCAGGAAGACCAATTGGGTACAGGACATGCCGTTTCATGCGCTGTTCCTGAACTTCCCGGCAATGCAGAACATGTATTGATTCTGTGCGGAGATGTTCCCTTCATACGGTCTTCTACTCTTAAGGAATTGGTGGAATCCCATATCCGCTCGGAAAACGTAATAACCGTTCTCGGTGCCGAAGTGGACGAGCCGTATGGCTATGGCCGCCTTGTGACCGATGAAAACAACCGGATACGTGCCATTGTCGAGGAGGCAGACGCAACAGAAGACGAACGGAAAATCCGTTTGATCAACTCCGGTATCTACTGCGTTAATCGCCTTTCACTCAAATACCTTCTCGACAGGATCCGCCCTGACAATGTGCAAAAGGAAATGTATTTGACGGATATTGTCGGCATAGCTGCCGGCGAGGGGGAAAGGATCGGCATGACGGTAGGCACTGACAATCATGAGGTGATGGGAATCAATACCCCTGCAGATCTCCGGAAGGCTTGCGCAGTCATCGCATCCAATGAAAACCCTTGACTTAAAACGTTTTGAACCGTATAAACGAAGATAGAGGTGAAAAAGTGGATACAGATGAAGTGATGCGCCAGTTTGACCTTCTTGAAGGCAGAATTGAGCGACTAATCGAGCAGAACAAATCCTTTGCAAAAGACAACTTTGAGTTGAAGCAAAAGATAACGGATCTCGAAGCTGTCCTTGAAGAAAAAACGGAAGCGGAAAACAACTTTTCACAACAAAAGGCATTGATACGCTCCAAAATTGATCATATGCTGGAAAGACTCAATCAGGCATCTGAACAGTCAGGCAACGAATAAGCAGCACAAAAAGGACGGGAACGATTTTACCCCTGATCGGAAAAACACGGTGAATAGCACGTGAATAATACGATGGATACGATTATTACCATAGAACTTCTTGATGAGCAGTTCAAATTCAAGGCCGATGAGAAAAGCACGGTCGACCCTGAGGATATTGCACAGTATCTCATTGAAGAGGTTCGGCAGGTTGAAGCCCGGTTCCCGGCATACGCCCGAAAAACCAATAAACTTGCAATCCTGGTAACCGCAGCGCTCAATATTGCCAAACAAAACGCTGAAATGAAAAACCGTCACCATCATTTTCTGCACGATGTTGCCGTGCGCACAGATAAACTTCAACGCCTGATTGCTGCATCAACATAACGCGATAACGCGGAGTATTCAATGTCTGCCGCCTTAAAAAAATCTTGCGGCGGCGATGAAAAAGGCATATTTTGTAAGCAAAGGATGACAGAATACAGTGTACCCTGCCATGTGCGTGATTGAAAGGTGCCCTTTGATCCAACACGCATATAAACGGGAGCTTTCACTGGCTTTGGTGAGCATGTTCCGCACGTACGGAAAAGCCTGAAGAAGTCATAAGGCGCCCACCTGAACGAGCCCGGTTCAAGGCTCATTCAACACGGCATGGCGGGGTATGCTTCGGATACATTCTGACACCCGCGTATACAGGTCGGCTTACCTGCTTTCCGGCATCGCTTTTTCCTGCTATCTTCCATTTTTCTCCTTTAAAACGAGTTTTTTGACAGCGGCGAAATCACCTGCTATGGCATTTTATGCCTGTTTTCGCCTTCCAAATTCTATTGCGGCCGATTCTATGCCGTTTTGGCCGACCCGCGAGGTTTACAATGAATGGAACATATATATTATTACTGATTGTCGGGGCTGCGCTTGGATTTGCGGCCTCTTACCTGCTGCACGAGAAAATTGCCCGCCAGAAAATTCATGATTCTGAAGAAAAGGCCAAAATGATCGTCGATACCGCCGAGCAGAAGGCGGATTCGCTGATCAAGGAAGCACAGCTGGAAGCCAAGGATCGTCTTTTCAAGATGAAAAGCGATTTCGATGCGGAAACCGCAAGCACCAAAAATGAACTGCGAACCCTCGAAAAACGCTTGATTGCAAAAGAAGAAAATATCGATAAAAAACATGAGCAGGTTGAAAGCCAGGCCAAAGAAAATGTCCGCGTGGAACGAGAGCTTCAAAATCGGGCTGCCGAAATTTCCAAAAGCGAAAAAAACTACCAGCAGCTCATTGAAGAGCAGCAGCACCAGTTGGAAGTGATCTCAGGCTTGACGACCGAGGCGGCCAAAGAACTGCTTATGCAGTCGATTGAAAACGAGGCCCGTCATGACAGTGCGAAGACTGTCAAACGGATTATTGCAGAAGCCAAGGAAGAGGCCGACAAGGAAGCCAAAAAAATTATTGCCACAGCCATTCAGCGATATGCAGGCGATTTCGTGGCCGAGCGGACCGTGTCAGTGGTTCAACTCCCCGATGATGAAATGAAAGGTCGGATTATCGGCAGGGAAGGACGCAACATCCGTGCCCTGGAAGCCGCTACCGGCATCGATCTGATTATCGATGATACACCGGAAGCAGTTATCCTTTCCGGATTCAATCCGGTCCGCAGGGAAGTCGCCCGGCTTTCCCTGCTTCGCCTTATAGAGGACGGCCGTATTCATCCTGCACGGATTGAAGATGTTGTGAAAAAGGTCGATCAGGAGGTGGATCAGACGATCAAGGAAGCCGGCAACCAGGCAGCATTTGATCTTGGTGTACACGGCATCAGCAGTGAGCTGGTCAAGTATTTGGGGCGGCTCAAATTCCGCACAAGTTATGCCCAGAATGTCCTTCAGCATTCAATTGAGGTAGGGTTTCTGTGCGGCGCGATGGCTGCAGAACTGGGCCTCAACATCAAGTTGGCCAAGCGAATGGGGCTTCTCCACGACATTGGGAAAGCCATCGATCATGAAGTCGATGGATCTCACGCCGAAATCGGGGCACGGATAGCCAAAAAACACGGAGAGTCCCCGAAGGTGGTTCATTCCATCGCGGCCCATCACGAAGATCTCCCGCCGGAAACCATTTACGACGTACTCGTTCAGGCCGCAGACAGTCTTTCCGGTGCACGCCCCGGTGCAAGAAAGGAACTGCTTGAAAATTACATCAAACGCCTTGAGGATCTCGAAGGGATCGCAACGGAGTTCAAGGGGGTGGCCAATGCCTACGCGATCCAGGCCGGCCGTGAACTCCGGGTGATTGTCGACGGCGGGAAAATTTCCGATGACGAATCGATCCTTATGAGCAAGGATATAGTCAAAAAGATCGAGGAAACCCTTACATTTCCAGGACAGATCCGGGTGACGGTTATACGGGAGACCCGGGCTGTGGAATACGCCAATAAATGATGATGGATGTAACACCACACAGACATCGTAATCTTACAAGCCGGAAGCTATTGCCATGAATATTATCGATATCTTTTCCAAAAGGGGGTTTCTCGAGGCGACGACCCATGATGAAGCGCTTCGCCGTCACGTGGCCGATGACGGGCCTGTTACCTGTTATATCGGATTTGATCCAACCGCTTCGAGTCTTCATGTGGGCCATCTGGTGCCGATCATGTCCCTTGCGCACATGCAGCGAAACGGCCATCGGCCTATCGCCCTGGTTGGCGGCGGTACCGGTCTTGTGGGGGATCCGAGCGGCAGAACGGAAATGCGTCAGATGCTGACCCTGGAACAGGTAGAGGAAAATGCCCGGGGCATTAAGGGACAGCTCCAGAAGTTCATCGATTTTGGAGACAACGACGGGGCTGTCCTCATGAATAATGCCGATTGGCTCGTGGATCTGAAATACATTGAATTTTTAAGAGATATCGGCCGCCATTTTTCCGTAAACCGAATGATTAAGTCCGAAGGATACCGGGTTCGCCTCGAATCCGAAGAAGGGCTCAATTTCGTCGAATTCAATTACATGCTTCTTCAGGCCTACGACTTTTTGAAACTCTATGACCGGATGGGCTGCCGTATCCAGATGGGAGGCAGTGACCAGTGGGGGAACATTGTCGCCGGGATCGACCTGGTTCGCCGGATGCGTCGGGTTGAGTCCTATGGGATTACCTTTCCCCTGGTGACCACCTCATCGGGCGCTAAAATGGGTAAAACCGCTCAGGGTGCCGTATGGCTCGATGCAGAACGGACATCTCCATACGATTATTTTCAGTTCTGGATCAATACCGATGATGGCGATGTCATGCGATTTTTGTCGCTGTTTACCTTTCTGCCGATCGATGAAGTGGAAAAGACCGGGAAGCTCGATGGTGCCGATATCAATTCCGCCAAAGTGGTTTTAGCATTTGAAGCCACCCGGCTGGCCCACGGGGAAGGGGAAGCCGTAAAGGCCTACCGGGCTGCAGCCGGCATGTTTGGCCTGCGGTCCGTTCCCGCCGACTTGCTTCCATCTTCCCCCATACCCCGGGGGCAGGAAGTATCCGATGATGCATCGGTTCCGGCCTTACATATGGATCGATCCGATTTTGAAGCCGGAATACCGATATTTAAACTCTATCACAACGTGGGACTGGTCGATTCCGGAAGCGCCGCCCGTCGTCTCATTTCCCAGGGAGGCGCCTATGTTAACGGAAGACGTGTTGATTCGGATAGTTACATTGTAAGCGACGAAGACATTGAAGATGGAGAGATCGTTCTTCGGGCGGGCAAGAAAAAATTTTTCAAAATTAAGATCAATGGGTGATTTTTTTGTTGACAGATAAATGCTCCTAGTTTATATATTGGTTTTCCTTGAACGGAAAGGACTTGTTAAAGCGGATCAGCTAATGACGCTGCAACACCGGAATCAAAGTCTCGGCTGAACCGTTTTTTATTTTTTCAGATTGGCATGAACCCCTTTGCCGGAAGCAGACAAGACCCTGTCCGGAGCATAAAAACAATTGCTGAAAAATTGGCAAAAAGCTCTTGACTGAATATCTGGTGTGCTTATAATAAGGGGTACCTTCCAATAAAACGGGTTGCATCGGAACCCGCCATCAATCCGATGATTCTTGATCTTTGAAAACTAAATAGTGGCAAATAAGCGGGCCGGGAAGAGATATGTTATTACGTAAGTAAT